>JBBSGQ010000260.1:0-5617 GCA_038253965.1 Acidimicrobiales bacterium
CTCGGGTCAATCGCATACGCACGCGGGAGCCGGAGAACCGGCTGAGAGGGTGGCTATCGACTGCCACCGACCGTTGAACCTGATCTGGGTAATGCCAGCGGAGGGATGCGATGGACAAGGCAGCCGAGGTGCAGCCGGCGACAACAGTCGTCGTGGTGACCGGTGGAGAGCCGCCTGATCCGGCTGTGCGCGCCACCCTGCCCGCAGATGCTCGCGTGGTGGCGGCTGACTCAGGTGCGTCAGTGGCCGAGTTGCTCGGCCTGGTGGTGCACGAGGTAGTCGGTGATCTCGACTCCCTATCACCGGCCGAGGTGCAGCGGCTGGTCGAACTAGGCGCATCGCTCGAGGCCCATGAGCCTGACAAGGACGCGACGGACCTGGAGCTCGCGCTGACCGTCGCGATGCGACACGACCCGACCCACATCATCGTGCTCGGCGGTCTTGGAGGTCGCCCGGATCACGAGCTGGCCAACCTGTTGCTGCTGAGCAGTGAGGCGATGGCGGGGGTGGACGTCGCGCTGCGCTCCGGCCGGTGCACCGTGTGTGTCATCCGGCCCGGCCGCCGGACAACCCTCAGCGGAAGCCGAGGCGAAGTCGTGTCACTCATGGCAGTCAGCGGTCCGGCCCGAGGCGTGACCACGACCGGGTTGCGCTGGCCGCTCGTCGACGCGGAGCTCACCGTCGGCACGACCCTTGGCATCAGCAACGAGCTTCTCGGTCCGCAGGCGTCTGTCACCTGCAACCAGGGCGTGGTGCTCGCCGTGCAGCCCGGCATGGCCTCTGCGTTCGTCCCGCCCCGCTCCGCATCCCCATCCAACCCCGAGGTGTTCGATGATCGCTGAGATCCAAGTCCTGCCCACACCGGCCGGCACGACCCAGACCGAGTACGCCCACGTCGACGCAGCGATTGCGGTGGTCGAGGGTTCCGGTCTGCACCACGAGGTCGGGCCGCTCGGAACGTCGTTCGAAGGTGCGGCGGCGGATGTGTGGCGTGTGTTGCGGGCCGCCCATGAGGCGACACTCGTTGCGGGCGCTGACCGCGTCGTGACTGTCGTGAAGCTGGCCGAGAGCGCCAGCGACCAAGGGCCGGGTATGGCCGATCTCGTCGGGAAGTTCCGACAGTGACCGACACGGTTTCTCGCTCGAACTGGCCAGCCGAGATACCACCGAGACCGCTGCCCGGGTCACGCGCGACCGACTGGTCGGCGAACGGGCCAGTGGCTCCGCGCCGCTGGAGGTTCCCTCGCTGGCTCCCGCCGGTGCTCCTCGGCGTGGCATTGCTCGGTTCATGGCAGCTTTGGGTCGGCGTGCGCCACGTCGAGCCCTTCGTGCTGCCGACTCCCGGACGGATCGTCCGGGCGGGCTGGCAGAGTGCGTACCTGCTTCCCCACCACCTGTGGGCGACGGTCGTCGCGTCGCTCACCGGGCTGCTCGCCGGGGCGGTCGCGGGTGTGGTCCTGGCCTTGCTGATCGTGCGGGTCCGGCTCATCCGGCAGGTCCTCTATCCGCTGCTGATCGTCAGCCAGACGATTCCCATGGTCGTGCTCGCCCCCCTGCTCATCATCTGGTTCGGTTTCGGGCTGACTCCCCGCATCGTGGTGGTCGCCCTCATCGTGTTCTTTCCGGTGCTGGTCAGCATCGTGACCGCGATCGACCAGGCGGATCCTGATCTGCTCGACCTGGTGCGGAGCATGGGTGCTGCACCACGGCAGGTGTTGCGGCTCGTGCTCCTTCCCTCGGCCGTGCCGGCGTTCTTCTCCGGCCTGCGCATCGCCTCGGCCTACACGGTGGGTGGAGCAGTGATCGCCGAGTTCGTCAATCCGAACGGAGGTGGGCTGGGAGTGTTCATCACCCGGTCGAGGCAGGCCTATGCAGTCGACCGCATCTTCGTGGCGGTGGTCATCATCGGCGTGCTCACCGCCGTCCTCTTCGCGGCGGTCGACAGCGCGGCGCGACTCGCCTCACCCTGGCAGCAGCCCGAACGCACGGCTCGTGGTCGTTCTTTGAAGCGGGGACCTCGCTCTGCCCGATCCCGGCTTCAAAGAACGGTGGAAGTGCAGCGACTCACCGTCATCGTCATGGTCGTCGCCCTGGCCGCGGTTGCTGCGGCCTGCGGCGGCGGAGCCAGCAAGAGGTCAGCAACCGGCCTGGACAAGGTGACCGTCGTCCTCGACTGGACGCCGAACACCAACCACAGCGGCATCTACCTCGCTCGGGCGAAGGGCTGGTACCGCGAGGCCGACCTCGACGTGAAGGTGATCGAACCGGGCGACACCCCATCGCTCGAGGTCCTCGGTGCCGGCAAGGCCGACGTGGCGCTGAGCGTCCAGGAGGAGGTGGTGCCGGCCAGGGCGAAGGGCCTGCCTGTCGTCTCGATCGGCGCGGTGATCCAGCACAACACGTCGAGCCTGCTGTCCCTTCAGTCCGCCGGCATCAAGAAGCCGGGTGATCTGCCGGGTCACACTTACGGCGGGTTCGGCGGGCTGCTGGAGAAGGCGCTCATCAAGAAGTTCGTGAAGTGCGATGGCGGCGATCCGGCTCGGGTCCGCTTCGTCGACGTCGGCAACGCCGACTACCGGGTCGGGCTGCAGCGCCACCAGTACGACGTCGTGTGGATCTTTGACGGATGGGACGGCATCCGCCTGGCCAGCGTCGACAAGCTCCCCGTCAACCGCATCCCGTTCATCGCCCACACCGGCTGCATACCCGACTGGTACACGCCTCTCATCGCCACGTCGGAGAAGATGATCAGAGCTCGGCCCGAGGTGCTGAAGCGGTTCATGGCTGCGACCTCTCGCGGGTACCAAACGGCGATGCGCGACCCCGGCGCAGCCGCCGATGCGCTGATGAAAGCGTCGCCCGAACTGGATCGCGACCTGGTGCAGCGCAGCGCCCGTTACCTGGCCAGCCGGTACGCGGAAGATCCTGCGAGGTGGGGTCACCAGGATCACCGGATCTGGACCCGCTTCGTCGCCTTCCTGCGCGATGCCGGGCTGACCGACAAAGCCATCGACGTGGACCGGGCGTATACCAACCGGTTCCTGCCCGCCAACCACTGATGGCGCCGAGGGGAGAGCCCCAGCCGGCCGCCCCGCCCGCCGACGTGCAGGTCACCGGGCTGCAACACAGCTTTGACGGCGAGCGCCGGGTCGAGGTCTTGTCCGGCGTCGACCTCGACGTGCCGGCGGGAGCGTTCGTCAGCCTCGTCGGCCCGAGCGGATGCGGCAAGAGCACGTTGCTGCGGATCCTGGCCGGCTTGGTGAAGCCGACAGCCGGTGCCGCGACGATGGACGGCCGCTCAGTGATCGGCCGGCCGGGGTCAGCTGCGTACATGCCCCAAAAGGACACCCTGCTGCCCTGGCGACAGGCACTCGCCAACGCCACGCTCGGTGCTGAGATCGCCGGCATGAGCCGGACAGACGCAGCGGCTCGCGCCATCCCGCTCCTCGAGCGTTTCGGACTGGCGGGGTTCGAGACCGCTTGGCCGTCCCAGCTGTCGGGCGGGATGCGCCAGAGGTTTGCTCTGCTCCGCACGTTCCTGCTCGACAGATCGGTACTCCTACTCGACGAGCCGTTCGGCGCCCTCGACGCGATCACCCGGCGCCAGATGTACGCCTGGCTGCAGGACGTCTGGCTCGCCGATCGACGTACCGTCCTCTTCGTCACCCATGACGTCGAAGAAGCGCTCTACCTGTCCGACCAGGTGGTGATCCTGTCGCCGAGACCGGGTTGCGTGGTGGCCACCATCGGCATGGACGAGCCACGGCCGAGGTCATCGGCGTTGGTGGCCGATCCGGCCTTCGTGGCCCGCAAGGCAGACCTGCTCGCGGCACTCGGGGCTTGATCGGGGTTCGGGCCAGACTGGGTCGATGGATGTCGTCGCCGATCTCACGGCGCCCTGCACTGTGGAGCAGCTCTTCGAGTGGGTCGGTGACCTGGGGCGGTACCCCGAATGGTTGGGCATCGTCGAACGAGCTGAGCAGCTGACCGACCAGGAAGGCGGCCCGCCCGCGTGGCGGGTGGACCTCCGGGGCAGACTCGGTCCGCTCGCCCGGTCGAAGCGCCTCCGAATGGTCAGGGCCGAGTTCTCTGCGGCCGGAGTGACCTTCGAGCGCCGCGAGCGCGACGGGCGCAACCACTCACCGTGGGTTCTTCGGGCCGACGTGGCGCCGGACGCCGTCGGATCAGTGCTCACGATGCGACTCCACTACGGCGGGTCGCTATGGGGACCAGTCCTCGAGCGGCTCCTCAAAGACGAGATCGAGCGTTCGCGATCGCGCCTGCTCGAACGGGTAGCCGGTCGTTGAGCGTGCAGGCTTCGGAGCGAGCTCGGCCACCACCTCGTCCGTCGCGTCGGGTCAGAGAAGCTCGAGGACCTGAGGATGGGAAGCCCCCAGCTCAGCGGCGGTGCGGCCGTCGTCGGTGGTGGTACCGGGATCGGCGCCCCGTTCGAGAAGGAGGTGCACCATCACGACATCACCGTTGTGCGCCGCGGAGTGCAGGGGGGTGAAGCCCCCGGCCTGTTGGGGGTCGACCTCGGCGCCATGATCGAGCAACAGGTGGGCTATCGAATGGTGGCCCGCAGCCGCGGCGCTGTTGAGCGCTCGGAGGGCGGAGCCGTTGGTGGCGGTTGCGTCCGGATCAGCACTGCGGGCCAGCAGTAGCTCCACGACCTTGGGTTGGCCGAAGAACGCGGCAAGGTGCAGCGGAGTGAACCCATCGCCGGCGACTTCGCTCACGAGATCAGGGTCGTCGTCGAGGAGGGATCGGAGCCGATCAACGTCGCCGACGGCAGAGGCATCGAACACATCGAGGGTCGGCGCGGCGGCGAGGATCGGATCGACCAGCTCGCCGTGGCCTCCGTACAACGCAAAGCGCACTGCTGAGATGCCCTCGCCATTGCGCGCCTCGGCAAGCTCAGGCTGGGCCGCGAGCAACGTCTCGAGTCGGTCTGCGTCGCCACTGTCGATTGCAGTGAAGAGTGCCGTCGTCGTCATGTCCTCCTCACAGATGCGCGGACCGTACGCCACGGCGGCGAACCAGCGCTCATCCCTCGGTGGCCGGCGCCCAGGCGCGATAGCGGCCCCCTTCGGCGGTCATGCGGAGATCGAGGTCGAAACACGCCGAGAGGTTGGCCTCGGTGAGGGTCGAGCCAAGCGGCCCCGCCGCGAGACGCTGACCATCGCGGAGCATGAGGAGGTGGGTGAAGCCATTCGGGATCTCCTCGACGTGGTGGGTGACGAGCACGGTCGGTGGTGTGCTGGGATCTGCAGCGAGCGTGGACAGGCGGGCGACCAGGTCCTCGCGGCCGCCCAGGTCGAGCCCGGCCGTCGGCTCATCGAGGAGCAGAAGTCCGGGTTCGCTGAACAAGGTGCGGGCAAGTTGTACCCGTTGGCGCTCCCCCGATGACAACGACCCGAACGTCCGCTCGGCAAGCCGCCCGGCTCCCACCCGGTCGAGGGCGGTCGCCGCTCGGGCGAAGTCGGCGTCGCTGTAGCTGTGCCACCAGGGCTCGAGCGCCGCGTGCTTCGCAGTGACGACGGCATCGAGAACCCGGAGATCGACCCGCAGCAGATCGGCGAACGCCTGGCTGGCCAGGCCCACGCGGGTGCGCAGC
>JBBSGQ010000261.1:0-5613 GCA_038253965.1 Acidimicrobiales bacterium
GGTCCACCGGAGGCAGGGAGAACGCTTTGTCACGGAGCCAGGCCATCGCCTTGCCGCGGGTTCGTTGTTTGCCTGCCTCTTCGACCGCACCAGAGCTGATGTCCACGATCGGCTTGACGGAGAGCATCGTGCCGAGCATGGCGCGGGCGCCGCCGATGCGCCCGCCCTTCTTGAGGTTTTCGAGGGTGTCCAACGCGCCGAACACGTGCGTCCTCTGCCGGAGGTCCTCGACGAGTGTGACGATGTCGTCAGCGGACGCGCCCTTCGCGGCCTCCTTCGCCGCGGCCTGTACCTGAGCTCCGAGGCCTGCCGTGATGGATCGAGAATCGATGACCCTCGCATCGATGTCACCCGAGACCGCCCGTAGGGCGTTCTCGGCCGACTGCATGGTTGCCGAGAGCTTGGACGAGAGGTTGATGCAGACCACCGAGCCACCGTCCGCAGCGGCCTTGCGAAACGCCTCCTCGAACGCGCCAGGTGCCGGAGCGGCGGTCGAGGGAAGTACCTCAGTCGTTGCCATCTTCTGGTAGAAGGCCTCGGTCGAGAGCTCCACGCCGTCGACGAACTCTTCGTCTCCGAACCGGATGGTCAACGGCACGACTGTCACGTCGAGCTCACTCGCCAGTTCGGCGGGCAGATCGGATGCGCTGTCGGTGATGATGTGGGTCTGGGCCATGGAGTCTCCCGATGTCGGGCCGGTACCCGTGCGGTGCCGCAGGGGCGCAGGGGTCGAAGCGATCTGGATGTTCGACTCAGGGACCCGTCGAGCCGTTACGTTGCGTTCGAGCCGAGGTTCGCCAGTGGCGAACCCACCAGATCACGAGGAAGAGCGCCGCGCCGATCGTCAGGACGACCCCCACGCCGGATACGGCGGTGACCCGTACGGTGTAGCGGCTGGTGGCGAGCACGATGTTGCCATCGGGCGAGTGAACGGTGACCTGCACCGGTGTGTCGCCCGAGACCGGCGCCCGGACTCGCAACTTCACCCTTGTCCGCTGGCCTTCGAGCTTCTTCTGGATGCGGGTTCCCCCGGGAAACGCAAGTCTGTTGCTCGCCTGGAGATCGATCACGACGTTGATTGGGTAGCCGAGTTTGCTCTGCAGGGTGAGGGGGAAGTCGGCGTTTCGGGCCGTGAGGGTCACCTTCTCGGTCTGCGGCGCGACCACACCGCGGAACTGACGATCCAACTCCCGGTCCGCCAGTGTGATCAACCCGTCTTGGCGTCTGGCGGAGAGATCGGCTGAGCCGGCCAGCAGAAGCCGGCGCTCGAACGGTCCGAGGCGGGGGCTCGTGGGTCCGACCATGGATGCATAGCTGGCCAGCCGCCGCCTTGTGCTCTTCATGCGACCAGCGAACCCGCCGAGCGATGGACTCGGTTGGGGCGCAAGTCCTCGGACCAAGTCGAAACCGCGGTCACCGCCGCCGCGCACCGATGCCGATCCGTTGGCACCGGCCGGTGGCACCTGCGCGAACAGGTGATCGACGGTGGTCGGCTCGATCAAGGGGTTCGCTGAGGCCAAGCCGTCGAGCAGGACCTTGAGAAAGGTCGCCGAGGGTCGCCAGTCGTCGGGCGGGGCGAGGACCACACCGCCGGGTGTTCGGTTCAGTTCGAACGATGCGATTGCGAGCTCAGCCAAGACCTGGTTCGCCCCGAGGACGGGGTCGGACCCGCGCTCGAACGCGGATCGCAGACGACCGTCGATCTGAACCGAAGGTATTGGGATGCCCGTGTCGGTGTCGACCTTGAAGGGCTCCAGAGGACTGTCAGGGAACTTGGCCCGATCGAGCGGAGCGAGGCTCTCCTCGGGGACCAAGAGCTGCTGCACGCCAGCGTCGCGTAAGCGCCCGAGCGTGGCGGACGTGAGGTCGGCGTCGGCCGTCCACGTGCGGTGATCTGCCGCCGGCAGCATGGAGGACAACACTGCTGTCCCGACCAGCTGTTGATGGGTCAGCTCCTGGCCGAGATCGGCGCTCAGCCACGCGCTGGCGTCAAGGCGGACATAAGGGGACGCGAGCACCTGACGTCCCGCCCCGCTGCTGGTGATGATCTCATCGAGCAGCGCGGCGTCCCTGCCGTCCTTCGAGTCGCGGAGCGCCTCGAGCGACTGTGGGGTCGGCACCAAGGTGGCCGGCACCGTGGGGTGGGTGGCCAGAGCATCCACGACTGTGCGAACGGACTGGAGGCCACGCCGATTCAAGGTGGCCGCTCCGTCGTGGACGGTCAAAGGCTCGTGGAGCTTGAGGACCAGAGCGGCGCGTAGCCGATTGACCGGGAGCGATTCCTCGGGGGTCCGAATGAGGAAGGTCGTCAATCGGGCCATGATGGTGCCATCGCTCTCGAGCAGGCGCACCTGCACCGGATAGACGCCAGGTGGCTCTGTCTGGGCAGTCGTCCGGGACTGGTCGGTATGGATCGGGATCGTCACCTCGCGAGTGCCATCGGGCCCGGATGGCTGATCCTCGACCGGCATGAGGTCCAGGTTGAACAGCTCACGCCCGGCCTTGTTCGAGTCGACCGCATCTTCCAGGGCGGCCCGGTTGGCGATGCGCCGATGGACGCTGACCCGGACGCTGCCTCGGCGCGACCCGCCGGAGATGCGGGCCGCCATGAGGAAGTCGCCGTGTGCCGGAACCCATGTCGTCTGGGCGATGAGCGCGATCCGGGCACCGTCCGCGTCACTCTGATCAGGGCGCGTGGCCGCTGGTCCGGCCATACAGCCGATGAACGCGACGATGCCGAGAGCCACGAGCAACGCGCGCGCCGACCCCCTCATCGCCGCATCGTTCCTCAGTGCTCACTCTCAAGGAGGCGGGTGAGCACGGTCAGCCCCGCCGGTTCCAATCTGAAACCGGCATGCAGGTACAGCGCCAGAGCTGGTTCGTTGCCCTCTTGGGTGTTGACCATCGCCCGGTGCACGCGGTGGCGTCGCATCCAGCGCAAGCCATCGGCGAGGAGTCGAGTACCGATGCCGCGCCGGTGTCGATCCGGGTCAACGGCCAGCCGTTGCACGTAGCCCCGGTCACCGGCCCGGCCGAACACCCCGTACCCGGCTATGTCGGCGTCCACCGCCACCCGGAAGCGGCTTATCGGTGTGGCCTCGAGCGCTTCGGACAACCCTGCGTCATCCATCCCCCAGAACCGGTCAAAGGCCCGCCTGTCGAGCGCCAGCACCGCGGTGCGATCGGCACTGCGGGCCCGCCGCAGCCGAACCGGTGTCGAATGCTCCGGCCAGCGCTCGAGGTCATGAGAGAGCAGATGCAGTCGTTCACGCACCTCGAAGCCAGCGGCGAGAAACGCATCGCGCTCCGGGGGAGCGAGCGCGCTCGTGACCGCTCGTCGCATCCCCTGCTGTGCTAGCTCGTCGACGCACCTTCTGATGGTGGCCGGCTCGGGGCACGCACGATCGGGACTGGGCGTCACGACAGCTGTGTGGTCGTCACCGCGCCAAACAGCAACCCGAAGTTTGCCTGTGCCGAACAGGGCCCGGTCACCGGTGGTCATCAGCAGCAGCTCGGGCGGGTCGGGAGCGGGGCGGCACGCTCGATCGAGGATAGGACCGGACGGGCCCGAGTGGTTGCCGGTCGACGCTGCCTGGCACAACGCGCCGCGGCCGCCGCCGGTGAGCCCCGCCTCTCGGTTCGCTAGCCTCGATCGGTGGCCCTGCTCCTCGCGACTCACCCGCGTTGTTTGGATCACGACGCCGGTGCCGGCCACCCCGAGCGTCCGGCGAGGCTGGAAGCTGTACTGGCCGGCATCGGGGCGGCCGGGTTGGATGAGGCCATCCGAGCCGTGGAACCGCGGCACGCGGCGAGGGAAGACCTCGAGCGGGTGCATCCTGGGGCCTACATCGATGCGCTCGAGCGGTACTGCCTGGCCGGCGGCGGGTATCTCGACGGCGATACCCACGTCGGGAGGGAGTCGTTCGACGCGGCACTTCTCGCTGCTGGCGCGGGGCTCGACATGGTCGAGCGGCTCGAGCGGGGCGAAGCCGAAGCGGCCTTCTGCGCAGTGCGTCCGCCTGGGCATCACGCCTTGCCGAATCGAGCCATGGGCTTCTGCCTGTTCAACAACGTGGCAGTGACAGCAGCGGAGCTCGCGGCCCGTGGCGAACGGGTGCTCATCGTCGACTACGACGCACATCACGGGAACGGCACGCAGGAGATCTTCTATGACGATCCGGACGTGTTCTACGTGTCGATGCACGAGTGGCCGCTGTACCCCGGAACCGGACGGGCTGACGAGATCGGGAGCGGTGACGGGACAGGAACGACCCTGAACCTTCCTTTCCCAGCGGGCACCACCGGTGATGTCTACCTTCGCGGCATCGACGAGGTCGTGCTGGTCGCGGCGGAGCACTTCGATCCGACCTGGCTCCTGTTCTCCGCCGGCTTCGACGCCCACCGTCGTGACCCGCTCACCGATCTCGGTCTCACCTCCGCGGACTTCGCCGATATCACGTCCGCCCTGCTGCCCCTGGTCCCGAAGGGCCGACGCTTGCTGTTCCTGGAAGGCGGCTACGACCTCGAGGGTTTGACCCACTCGGTCGGCGCGACCCTCGCGGTCCTCCTCGATGACGGTGCCTACCGGCCGGAGCGGGCCACCAACGGCGGTCCCGGCGCTGACGTCGTCGATGCGGTGTCAACTATTCGGGCGCAGGCGAGAGATCGATAGCGGCTCCTCGGGCTTCTGGCCGATCGCCACCAGGAGACTGAATGGATCGAGGCTGGCGGCAAGCGGCCGATAGCGTCGATCGTCGTGATCCCCGCCCGCCTGCAACTGGTGCTCGACATCGTGCGCCCCGTGGCCGAGGCGTTCGAACAGGCCGACCAGCACCTCTTCCTGGTCGGTGGGGTGGTGCGTGACCAGTTCCTCGGTCGTGAGCTCGACGATCGATCCGACATCGACCTGACCACAGACGCGCGTCCGGAGAGGATCAAGGCGATCGTCGCCCCGTTGGCCGATGCCCTCTGGACCCAGGGTGAGCGGTTCGGCACGATCGGATGCCGTGTCAGGGGTCGCGATCTCGAGATCACCACGCATCGCGCCGAGGTGTACATCCCGGAGTCACGCAAGCCGGAGGTTCGCTTCGCCGACGCCGTCGAGATCGATCTGTCACGCCGCGATTTCACAGTGAACGCGATGGCGCTAGCTCTGCCCGAGCCGCGTCTGATCGACCCGTTCGACGGTGCGGCCGACCTGGCCGCCGGTCGGTTGCGCACCCCGCTCTCGCCCGAAGAGTCCTTCACCGATGATCCGCTGCGGATGCTGCGGGCGGCGCGCTTCATGGCCGGATACGGGTTGCAGCCCGAGCCTGAGCTGACCGAGTCGGTGTCTCGCAACGCGCACCGGCTGGACATCGTCTCGGCCGAGCGCATCCGCGATGAGCTCGACAAGCTTCTCGTGGTCGATGATCCGTCGGCCGGACTCTGGTTCGCGGTCGAGACCGGGCTGGCTGGGCAGTTCCTGCCAGAACTGCCGGCCCTGCGCCTCGAGCAGGATCCGATCCAACAGCACAAGGACGTGCTGGCCCACACGGTCGCCGTCGTCGCCAAGACCAAGCCGGACCGCATCGTGCGGCTGGCCGCCCTGCTTCACGACATCGGCAAGCCCAA
>JBBSGQ010000262.1:0-5611 GCA_038253965.1 Acidimicrobiales bacterium
AGCCGTGAGTCGCTGCGCGACGAGGTGAAGGCGCTCGTCGCGCTCGGCGTCCCGGGCGTGATCCTGTTCGGCGTCCCGCTGGCCAAAGACGCGGTCGGGTCAGGCGCATCGGATCCTGATGGCATCGTCCAGATCGCCCTTCGAGACCTGCGCCACGAGTTCGGCGACGACGTCGTGCTCATAGCCGACCTCTGTCTCGACGAGTACACCGACCACGGCCACTGCGGTCTGCTCACTCCGGACGGCCAGGTGGACAATGACGCCACCCTCGATCGGTATGCCGAGGTCGCCCTGGCCCAAGCGGACGCCGGTGCCGATGTCGTCGCCCCATCGGGGATGATGGACGGTCAGGTGATGGCGATCCGCGACGCGCTCGACGAGGACGAGCACAGCGGCGTGGCGATCCTCGCCTATGCGGCGAAGTTCGCCTCGGCGCTGTATGGCCCGTTCAGGGATGCAGTGGATGTCCGGATCGCCGGTGGTGGCGATCGCAGCGCCTATCAACAGGATCCGGCCAACGTTCGGGAGGCGCTCGAAGAGGTCAGGGCCGACGTCGCCGAAGGCGCCGACATGGTCATGGTGAAGCCGGCCCTTGCCTACCTCGACGTGATCGCCAAGGTTCGAGCAGAACACGACGTCCCGGTCGCCGCCTATCACGTCTCAGGCGAGTACTCGATGATCAAGGCGGCGGCGGCCAATGGCTGGATCGACGGTGAGCTCGTGGCCTTCGAGCACCTGACCGCCATCAAGCGGGCCGGCGCCGACCTGATCCTCACCTACCTCGCCCGCGAGGTGGCCGAGACCCTTAACGCTGGAGGCTGACTTGAGCGAGCCCGAAGGGCGAGCGGACGATCGATCCGGTTCGGTCTCGATCCAGGTGACGTTCGACTGTGCCGGCCCGGACAGGCTGGCCCGCTTCTCGGCCGAGGCACTGGACCACATCATGCAACGGCCGCCCGACTGGATCGTCATGCAGGTCCCAGAGGGCAATGAGCTCTGCCTCCAGTGACCACCGGCGGCCGTGGATCCACCAACGAGGAGCTGTTCGCCCGCGCCTGTGCCGTGATCCCCGGCGGTGTGAACTCGCCGGTGCGGGCCTTCCGGGCGGTCGGAGGCACCCCCTACTTCGTCGCTCGGGCGCGAGGGCCATATGTCTGGGACGTCGAAGATCATCGCCTCATCGATCTCGTCCAGTCCTACGGCGCGGTGATCGCCGGGCACGCGCACCCGAAGATCGTCGCCGCCATCCGTGACGCTGCGGGCGACGGCACGTCCTATGGAGCACCGACCGAGCGAGAGGTGTTGTTGGCTGAGGAGATCCGTGCTCGCGTTCCGAGCTGCGACAAGGTGCGCATGGTGTCGAGCGGCACCGAGGCGACGATGACGGTCCTCCGCCTGGCCCGTGGTTTCACCGGCCGCACACGTGTCGTGAAGTTCGCAGGCAACTATCACGGGCACGGCGACGCGCTCCTGGCCGAGAGCGGAAGCGCGGTAGCTCACATCGCGAGCGACGTCACCGTTGGTGGTGTGCCCGGTTCCGCAGGGGTGCCGGCGTCGGCGGTGGCCGACACGACTGTCCTTGCGTACAACGTCGTGCCCGTCCTCGACGAGACGGTGGCCTGTGTGATCGTCGAGCCCGTCGCAGCCAACATGGGTCTCGTCGCGCCGATCGCCGGGTTCCTCGACGGTCTCCGGGCCGAGTGCGACCGGGTCGGCGCGCTGCTCATCTTCGACGAGGTGATCACCGGGTTCCGGATCGCTCGCGGCGGGGCGCAGGAGCACTACCGGATCACGCCCGACCTCAGCTGCTTCGGCAAGGTCATCGGCGGCGGGTTGAACGTCGGCGCGTTCGGCGGTCGCGCCGAGATCATGGACCGCCTCGCACCCGACGGCCCGGTGTACCAGGCCGGCACCTTGTCGGGGAACCCGCTCGCCACGGCTGCGGGGCTCGCTGCTCTGTCGCTGTTGGACGACGACGCCTACGCCACGCTTCATCAGCGGGCTGCGTGGCTCGGAGCACACCTGCAGGACGCGCTGACCAGTGGAGGCATGCCCGTCCGTTGCGCAGTGGTCGGTGCGCTGGTCGGTCTGTACTTCGGTGACCGAGAACCGCTCGACTTCGCCGATGCCCGCCGCACCGACGAGCAGGCCTACGCCGTGTTCTTCCATGCCATGCTCGACCGCGGCGTTGCCCTCGCCCCCGGACCGTACGAGATCCTGTTTCCCGGACTGGCCCACGACGACGCCCACCTGGCGCAGATCGTCGACGCTGCCGCCGATGCTGCGATGGTCGTGGCCGACGTGGTGCACGCCGGATGACCCGCCGCCGGTTTCGGCCCGGTCTGAACTGACGCATCGAGGTCTGCTAGCAACGGAGCTCAGGCTCCAGACGCGGAGGGTGTCAATGCCAGACGACGTGTTCGCCGGAGAGCGGCTCGGACCGCTGGCCGACGATGTGCGGCGCGTGCTCGATCAGCTGGGCGCCGATGATGCCGTCGCCCGCATCTGGAGCAGAGACCACACGCTCTGGGCACCCGATCCGACCGAGATCGCCGATCGTCTCGGTTGGCTCGAGGTGGCGGGCGAGGTGTTGGCTGACGGAGCCCGGTTGGACGCTTTCGTCGACGGTGCCGTGGCCGACGGCCTCACCCATGCGGTGGTCATGGGCATGGGTGGGTCCAGCCTGTTTCCCGAGGTCATGGCCCGCACGTTCCCTGCGGCTGAGGGCCGGCTCGCCCTCACGGTGCTCGATACGACCGATCCGACGGCGATCGCCCGGATCGAGGCCACGAGCCCGCTCGACGAGACGCTGTTCATCGCCTCATCCAAGTCTGGATCGACTGTCGAGACCCGCAGCCACCTCGCTCACTTCTGGCAGAAGGTCGGCCGACCCGAGCAGTTCGCCGTCATCACCGATCCCGGCTCAGCTCTCGGGGACCTCGCCCGAGCGCGGGGCTTCCGCGAGATCTTCGAGAACCGGCCCGACATAGGTGGCCGTTACTCCGCCTTGTCGTACTTCGGCCTCGTCCCGGCTGCGTTGTCCGGCGTCGACTGGAGCGCATTGGTGCAGACCGCTCTCGACCTCGAACCGCAGCTTCGACAGGAGTCCGGCGAATCCAACCCGGGACTCCGACTCGGCGCCATCTTCGGTGCCGCGGTGAAGGCGGGCCGGGACAAGCTGACGCTGGTCATCGACGGGCGGGTTGCCACGTTCGGGCTCTGGCTCGAACAGCTCCTGGCCGAGTCCACCGGCAAGCAAGGCACTGGAGTCGTGCCCGTAGCGGACGAGCCGCTCGGGCCGGCGACGGTCTATGGCGACGACCGCTTGTTCGTCGTGATCGGCGAGACCCCGTCGACGATCGGTCTCGACGTCTTGGCCGACGCGGGCCACCCCGTCGTGGAGCTGGCCCTCGACGACCCGCTGCAGCTGGGCCGCCAAGTCCTCTTGTGGGAGTTCGCAACCGCTGTGTGCGGCGCAGTGCTCGGCATCAACGCGTTCGATCAGCCCAACGTGGCCGAAGCGAAGGAGGCGACCAAGAAGGTGCTGGCGAGTGGGCCGCCCGACATTCGTATCACCCCCTTGGAAGATCTGCTCGCCCAGGCCAGCGAGGGCGACTACGTGGCTGTGCAGGCATACGTCGATCCGGGTGATCCTGCTGTCGAACAGCTGCAGAGGGCACGCTTGCAACTGCGGGACGAGCTGCACCTGGCCACCACCTTCGGTCTCGGCCCGCGCTACCTGCACTCCACCGGTCAGTTGCACAAGGGGGGCCCGCCAACCGGCGTGTTCGTCCAGGTCGTCGGAACGAGCACGACTGACGCGCCGATCCCTGATGAGTCATTCACGTTCGCCGAGCTCGAACACGCTCAGGCCGACGGCGATTTCCTGACCCTTCGTGACCACGGGTTGCGCGTGGCGCGGGTCACCATCGACGATTTGGAGAACAGATGAAGCTCGGCATGATCGGACTCGGGAAGATGGGCGGCAACATGGCTGAGCGGCTCCGCCGCCAGGGCCACACAGTCGTCGGCATGGATCCGAGCGTGAAGGAAGCGGACACCAAGACGCTCGATGAGCTCGTACCGCTGCTGAGCAGCGACGGCCAACCTCGGATCGCGTGGGTGATGGTCCCGGCAGGCCCCATCACCGACGACACGATCTCCTCGCTCGGCGACCTCCTGTCCAAAGGCGACATAGTCATCGATGGCGGCAACTCCAACTTCGAGGACTCGATCCGTCACGGCGAGGAGCTCGCAGGCAAGAGCATCGGGTTCATCGACTGTGGCACCAGCGGCGGCGTGTGGGGTCTCGAGAACGGCTTCTGCCTCATGGCCGGCGGTTCGGCCGAGGACATCAAGACCGTTCAGCCGATCTTCGATGCGCTCGCCCCCGAGGGCGGGTTCGCCCACACGGGACCGATCGGCGGTGGTCACTACGTGAAGATGATCCACAACGGGATCGAGTACGGCATGATGCAGTCATACGCCGAGGGCTACGCGATCATGGAAGCCTGCGACCTCGAGATCGACTCCCACGCCGCGCTCAGCGCCTGGCGCAAAGGCAGCGTCGTCCAGTCCTGGTTGCTCGAGCTCTTGGTCAAGGCGCTCGAGGACAACCCGCACCTCAAGGGGATCCGAGGGATCGCCGCGGACTCCGGTGAGGGCCGCTGGACCGTGAACGAAGCAGTCCGCCACGGCGTCGCTGCTCCGGTGATCTCCGCTGCGCTGTTCGCGCGGTTCGTCAGCCAGGACGAGGAAGACCCGGCAATGCAGGTCGTCGCGGCCCTTCGCCACCAGTTCGGTGGTCACGCGGTCGAGCTCGACACC
The DNA here is from genome assembly GCA_038253965.1 of Acidimicrobiales bacterium. Taxonomy (GTDB): domain Bacteria; phylum Actinomycetota; class Acidimicrobiia; order Acidimicrobiales; family Iamiaceae; genus JBBSGQ01. The sequence goes on from JBBSGQ010000262.1 coordinate 4,828, forward strand.
CCTGAAGGAGAGGAGCACTGATGGCCCGCGTGACAGGCGAGGCGCAACGCTGCGACGCCCTTGTCCTGTTCGGGGCCACGGGAGACCTCGCCCACAAGAAGATCTTCCCGGCCGTCTATGAGATGCAGAAGGCCGGTCGGCTGGACGTGCCGGTCATCGGGGTCGCGTCCTCGTCGGGCGATGACGAGTTCATCCGGCAGCGGGCGCGCAAGGCGCTCGAGGAGTACGACTCGAAACTCGACGAGGATACGTGGCAGAAGCTCAACAGCCTGATCAGCTACGTCTCCGGCGACTACCGGGAGTCGGCCGTCTACTCAGATCTGGCTGAGACGCTGAAGGGCAAGGAGCGACCGCTCTTCTATCTGGCCATCCCGCCGGTGTTGTTCGACGACGTGGTCGACGGCCTCGCCCAAGCGCGCTGTACCGATGGCGCTCGGGTCGTCGTGGAGAAGCCCTTCGGCCGTGATCTGAAGTCTGCGCACGAGTTGAACGAGTGTCTGCACAAGGCGTTCCCGGAGCTGGCCGTGTATCGGATCGATCACTACCTGGGGAAGGAGTCGGTGGAGAACCTGCTCGTGTTCCGTTTCGCCAACTCGATGCTCGAACCGGTCTGGAACCGCAACTTCATCTCCAACATCCAGATCACGATGGCCGAGGAGTTCGGCGTCGGCGGTCGCGGCAAGTTCTATGAGAGCGTCGGGGCGCTGCGAGACGTCGTGCAGAACCACATGCTGCAGATCGTCGCGCTCCTCGCCATGGAACCGCCCGCCGGATCCGACGCCGA
>JBBSGQ010000263.1:0-5605 GCA_038253965.1 Acidimicrobiales bacterium
CGGGATCCATTTCTGCGTCGGCGCGGCGCTGGCCCGTATGGAGGGGCGCATCGCCCTGGAGGAGACCCTCCGGCGCTTTCCTGCCTGGAACGTCGATCCTGACCACGTCACCCGGCAGCACACCAGCACCGTGCGCGGCTACTCCGAGGTTCGGGTCCTCGTCTGAGTCACCCGATCATCCCACGGCGGGTGACGAAGCCCTCTGAGAGGCTCGTCACACGTTGTCGGTTTGGGGACGCGGCTGGCACGGGGTATCTCGCGCTTCAGCGGCCGGTGTGCAGGGTCAGGCCGACGAGGCGTCCCGCCTCGGGGTCGTAGATCACGTCGCGCACCTCGGCGACGTCCTCGCCGCCGCGCACGGTCACCACTGGGTGCGCTCCGGCCGGTCCCGTGCGCGAGCAAAGCCAGACGACGTGCGGCATGCTCTTGGCGATCAACGAGGAGAGGTCGCCCATGAAGATCGACCCCGATGCCGCAGGCTTGGACGCACGGCGGCTCGAGCGCATCGCCGAGCACCTGAACACTCGATACATCGCGCCGCAGAAGATCGCTGGCTGTCAGATCGTCGTCGCCCGTCACGGTTCGGTGGGCTACTTCTCTTCGCACGGCTCGATGGACCTCGAACGGCGGAAGCCGACCTCCGATGAGGCGATCTGGCGGATCTACTCGATGACCAAGCCGATCACCGGCGTGGCACTGATGACCCTCTACGAGAGCGGTCACTTCCAGCTGAGCGATCCGGTGCACCGGTTCATCCCGGAGTGGCGTGACCTCAAGGTCGCCGAGCGCCAGCCCGATGGCTCGACGCGGCTCGTCGAGCCTGAGCGACCCATGAGCGTGCGCGACGCCCTCATGCACATGACCGGGCTCGGCTGGGGCATCGATGGCCCGCTGGTCGTGGAGCGGTTCCTCGAAGCGATGGCCACCGTCCGGGGGGGCGTGACCGGGACTCTGCAGACGATGGTCGACAACCTGGCCGACAAGCCGCTCGTCTTCCATCCCGGCAGGCGCTGGCTCTACGGGCTGTCGACCGACGTCTGCGGCCGACTGGTCGAGATCATGTCCGGCCAGCGATTCGACGACTACCTCCGCACCCAGATCTTCGAGCCACTGCACATGCACGACACCGGTTTCAGCGTCCCCGACGAGGACATCGACCGCTTCGCGGCGTCGTACGGTCGGCGGCGCGACAAGACGCTGAAGCTGATCGACGATCCCGAGCGCAGCACGTACCGGCATCAACCGGCGTTCCTCTCGGGTGGCGGCGGACTTGTGTCGACGATCGAGGACTACCTGCGCTTCTGTCAGATGTTGCTCAACGGTGGAGAGCTCGATGGCGCGCGGGTACTCGGACGCAAGACAGTGGAGTTGATGACTGTCAACCACCTCCCCGGTGGTGGCGATCTCGCCGCCCACGCATTGCCGGGCGGATACGGCGAGACCGGTTTCGACGGCGTGGGCTTCGGATTCACGATGGCTGTCGGGCGAGGCCAGGTCGAGGCCCAGGAGATCGGATCTGTCGGGGACTTCTATTGGGGCGGCGCAGCCTCGACGATCTTCTGGGTCGACCCGGCCGAGGAGCTCATCGTGATCTTCATGACCCAGCTGATGCCCTCCGGCACGTTCAACTTCCGCGGTCAGCTCAAGTCATTGGTCTACCCGGCGATCGTGGACTGACGTTGGCCTCGACCGGTTGCAGGCCGAGCCCGAGCTCGACTGGCGTGCATGACTGCGGGGCGTCGAGCACCGGACGCACGCCCCCGCGGTTCCCGTCCTGGGGAAGTACCGTCCGGACATGATCCGGCGGCTCAACGCCTCTCGAGCGATCGTTGCGGCGATCGCACTTCTCGGCTCCGCCGCGTGCGGCGTCCAAGGCTCCACGCAGGAGCGATCGAGAGGGGCGCCGTCCACGGAGAGGACGTCGACCACCAAGCCCACTGGGACCGGCAAGCGGCCTGACGTGATCGTCACAGACGTCGGTACCGGCACGAGGACGAAGCTGCGACTCAAGCTGCATTCAGGCGTTCGCACGAACCTCGAGGTGAAGGTCACCACTGCGCTGACCCAGGCCAGCTCCGGTCAGTCCCAGACCGTGCACATCCCACCCATAACCGAGGATGTCGAGCTTCGCATCGTCGACGTCAAGGACGCCGTGGCGTCCTTCGAGTACAAGATCACCGGAGCCAAGCTCGACGATAGCGGGACCCTGTCAGCCGAACAGGCGCGGAGCGTCGCGTCGAGCCTGCGACGACTCGTGGGTCTGACGGCCAGAGGGCAGATCGACGACCGAGGAGTGCCCCTCTCCTCGGAGGTTCACATCCCGGGCTCGTTGCCGTCGTCGCTGCGCCAGACCGTGCAGCAGCTGAGCGACCAGCTCGGCACGCTGAGCGTCCCACTCCCGGAACAAGCGGTCGCCGAAGGAGCTACGTGGTCCGCGCACTCGACCCTGCGGCTGTCGGGCGCGAACGTCACGGTACGCAACAACTACCGGCTCACCAGCGTGCATGGAGCGGTGTTCACGCTCGCTGCCACCCAGCGTCAGTCCGCTCGACCACAGGTGATCGAGCTGGCGAACCTTCCACCCGGCGCTCGCGCAAGGATCCTCGACTGGGACATCACCTCCACCGGGACGATCGCGCTCAAGCTGGGCAACGTGTTCCCGGAGGCCAAGCTGCACTCTGCGGGCAAGCAGTCCTTCAAGATCTCGCTCAACAAGGCCAAGCCAGAGACGTTGATCCAACGGTTGGCGGCCGACATCGAGGTCATCGACATCGGGAACTGATCCAGTGAGCATGGAGCAGCTGATCGCCGATCCGCTCTTTACAGGTCGTCGGTTGGCTGCGTAGTCGGGGTGCACCTGAGCGACGACCGAGAGGTGGTCATCAAGGCGTACCAGCCGCGCTGGACGGCTCGGTTCCTCGGCGCCGTCCACCTTGACGAGCTCATGGCCGAGTAGAGCCATGGGAGCGTGAGTCACTCCGACGGAGACTCCCGCGCTGCGCTGAGGTCGAAGCGTTCGACCAACGCAGCGAGCACCTCGCAGAGCTGTTCGATCTCGCCGTCGGAGTTCGCCGCGGTGACCAGCACACGGAAGCCGACGTCGCGCCGAGCCACCAAGGGGTACGCGGCGAGGGTGACGTAGATGCCGCTGTCGAACAAGAACTCGCCCACTGCGTCAAGATCTTCAGCGCGGCGCAGCGGTAGCTCGATGATCGGCAGGCCTGAGCGGTTCGGGGTTGAGAGACCGAGCGTGTTGATCGTGTCAAGGACCCGTGCCGTCTTGCGGTGGACGTTGACCCTGATCGACTCACCGCGGGTGGCGTTGACCTGCATCCCTGCGAGCACGGTGGCGAGCGAGGCGGTGGGGGAGGGTCCCGAGTACAGATAGGGCGACGCGACGACCTTGAGGTGGTTCTTGAGCCACGTCGGGAGGGCGAGAAAGGCCAGGAGCGATGAGTACGCCTTCGAGAACCCGCCGACCAGGATGACGTTGTCATAGGACGCGCCGACGTGGCGGACGATGCTGTTTCCTCGGAGTCCGTACGGGGTCGTCTCGGCGGCGCTTCGTTCACCGATCAGACCGAACCCGTGGGCGTCGTCGACGTAGAGGAGCGCCTCGTGAGCCTGGGTGACCCGTGCGAACGCGGCCAGATCGGGCACGTTGCCGGTCATGCTGTTCACGCCGTCCATGCACACGAGCCGCGCAACGCCCGCGGGAACCTCGTCTAGCTGGCGGTCCAGGTCGTCGACATCGCGGCCGTCGTCGGATCGGAATCGACGAAGCACAGCACCCTGTCCAGCAGCGATGGCGGCGCCGTCGTAGATGGTCTTGTGCGCCCGACTGTCGACGAACACCCAGCCCTGACCAGCGAGGGCTGGGATGACCGAGGTGTGGATGTGGGTGATGGTAGGTAGGACCAGAGTGTCCGGCGCCCCCAGAAGCTCCGTGAGCTGGTCCTCGATGTCGCAGTACAACCTCGGGCTACCCAGGAGGCGGGACCAGCTGGGATGAGTGCCCCATCGCCGGAGCGCGCCGTCAACGGCATCGATGATCTCCTCGTCGAGATCGAAGCCGAGGTAGTTGCAAGAAGCGAAGTCGCTCAACCATTGGTCACCGATTCGGATCTGCCGCCCTCGCACCTCCTCGATGACGGCGTCCATCATCCGGTGCGACGATCGGAGGCGCTCGAGATCTGCCCACCGGGGGTCACGGCGTACCTGCTCAGCGAGCACTGTGGATTCAGTCGAGCTTGTCATCATGTTCACTCTTCTCGGCGCCTTTCATACGTGGATCGTCCTGTCGGCACTGCTGTCGGGGTTCCATCGCTCGGGCGGCTCCTCAGGCCGAGGGGCGGTGCGAGGGTGGCGCTGCAGCTGTCGACAACGCTGTGCGACGGTCTCCTCCTGGCCTGTCGGTGGCCTGGTCGATCAGCTCGTCCATCGACTCTGCGGTGACCGGTCGACCGAGATGAAAGCCCTGGCCGTAGGTGCAGCCCAGGGCACGCAGTTGGCGGCGCTCGGAGTCTTCCTCGATGCCCTCGGCCACAAGTGTCAAACCGAGGGTGTTGGCGATCGCGATGATGACCCTGATGACAGTGACTTGGTCGCCGAGGAGGTCGGACCCGTGGATCCCGGTTACGAGCGAGCGGTCGATCTTGAGAGCTTGGATCGGGTAGTTGTGCAGCTGGCTCAGCGAGCTGTATCCAGTGCCGAAGTCGTTCACGGCGATGGCGATGCCGATGTCGTGCACAGCACGGAGCCGGCTCAGGACATCGGCGGAGTCCTGCACGAGCAGGGTCTCGCTGATCTCGAATGTGAGCCATCTCGGGTCGACGTCGTGCCGGCGGAGCGTGTCGGCGACGTCGCTCATGAAATCGGGCGACTGAAGCTGACGGGCTGAGACGTTGACGGAGAGGTAGAAGGGTCTCGCCCCGGTGGCGTTCCCTCGACGTTGCCACCGGCTCAGGTCGGAGCACGCCCGGTCGAGCACCCAGCGTCCGAGTGGGACGATGAGGCCCGAGTCCTCCGCCACGGGCGTGAACTCACTCGGCGGGAGGAGTCCCAAGGTCGGGTGGTCCCAGCGCACGAGCGCCTCGACGCCGACCATCGTGGCGTTCTCGAGGTTCACGATGGGCTGATAGTGAACTAGTAGCTGGTCATCGCGGATCGCCTCCTCCAGATCGCCTCGTCGCTCGAGCCGGGCAAGCACGGCGTGGTGCAAGCCGTCCTCGTAGAAGTGGAACGAGCCCTTACCCGCGTTCTTCGCGGCGTAGAGAGCTAGATCCGCCTCGTGCATCAGCTCGATCGATCCCTTCGTGGAGTCACCCGCAATGGTGATGCCGATGCTGACGTGAGCAGTGACGTCGGTACCTGAGACGGTGAATGGTCGAGCCATCGCCTCGAGGATCCTCTGGGCTGACGCGGCGCCCTCCGGTTGACTTGCCGCAACTTCGATGCAGACCGCGAACTCGTCACCGCCGAGGCGAGCCGCAGTGTCTTCGCCCCGAAGGCAGCCGGTCAGTCGCTCGGCGAACTGCACGAGGAGCTGGTCGCCGGCGGCGTGTCCAAGGGTGTCGTTGACACTTTTGAAGTCGTCGATGTCCAG
>JBBSGQ010000264.1:0-5592 GCA_038253965.1 Acidimicrobiales bacterium
ATGTCGATCGGCAAGTTGGACGACAACATCCCGAATGTGAGCTGGTCGGCGCCGATGTCGGCGTAGGTCTGCACCGCTCGTGCCACCTCGTCCGGGTCGCCGATGCAGAACTCGCCGAGCTGGATCGCCCCCTCGAGCTCTCCGGCGGACATCTTCGGCGCCAGCTCCGGCCAGGAGGGGATCCCCGGCGGACGCGGAAACGTGTCGAGGTAGCGGAACAACAGGCTCTTGTGGCGATTGTCGTCGGTGGCGAGCAGCGCGTCCCGGGCTCGCTGGCCGTCCTCCAGGCACAGCATGCCGCTCGTCACCATGACGTTGTCGTTCACGAACTCACCGACGGGCTCCGCTCTGGCGACCTCTCGCTTGTAAGTCTCGATTAGAGGTGCGAGCTGCGCCGCCGGCCCCGTCGTGAAGCACAACACGCCGAGCCCCATGTAGGCTGCTTTCTCGAACGTGCTCGGGCTACCGGCCGCCACCCACATCGGTGGGTGCGGGTCCGTGAACGGCTTCGGCAGCACGTTGCGCGCCGGCATCGAGAAGAACCGACCGTGGAAGGAGTAGTCGGTCTCTGCCCACATGCGGCGGAACTCGGGCACCACCTCGTCGAACATCTGCTTGGTGAGCTCCGGATCGTCGATGCCGAACCCGGCCTGTTCGGTGGTCGAGGATCCGCGACCCATGCCGAACTCGAACCGGCCCTCCGAGAGGTGGTCGAGGATGACGACCCGTTCGGCGATCCGGGCTGGATGGTTGACGGGCGGTGTGACGTTGAAGATCCCTGATCCGAGGTGGATCCGCTCGGTTGCGGCCGCGCAGAACCCGAGGAAGGACTCGTTGGCGGACAAGTGCGAGTACTCGTCCAGGAAGTGGTGTTCGGTGGCCCACAGATACTTGAACCCGGCGCGATCCGCCGCGCGCACCCAAGCCACCTCCTCCTGGAGTCGCCGATGCTCGGCGCGGCGGCCGGCGGCATCAGTCATCGACTCCGGCACGTACAAACCGTTGAAGATCCCGAACTCCACGAACCTCGCCCCTCCATCACGACGGAGCGCGAAACCTAGTCCCGGCGGTCGCCTGCGCACCGGTTGAGGTGTCGGACCGCGTGGTCCGATTCCCGCTAGTCATGTCCTCCCCGGTGAGCGATCATGGTGGGGTGATCGACGACGAAGAGCGGTGCTACCGCGCCGTGCAGAGTCGCGATGGTCGATTCGATGGATGGTTCTTCGTAGCTGTGACGTCGACCCGCATCTACTGCCGGCCGAGCTGCCCCGCCCGCACACCGCATCGCCGCAATGTGAGGTTCTATCCGAGCGCGGCTGCCGCCCAAGGTGCCGGCTTTCGGGCATGTCGACGCTGCCGTCCCGACACCGCTCCCGGCTCACCCGAGTGGAACATGCGGACGGATCTCGTCGGACGGGCGATGAGGCTCATCGCCGATGGACTCGTTGATGGCGAGGGTGTCGGGGGCGTGGCCCGACGCCTTGCGGTGAGCGAATCGACACCTGCATCGCACGCTCACGAGTGAGCTCGGTGCCGGTCCACTTGCGCTGGCGCGCGCTCAAAGAGCGCACACCGCACGGCTGCTGATCGTGACGACCGACCTCACGTTCGCGGCTGTCGCGTTTGCAGCCGGCTTCGCCAGCATCCGCCAGTTCAACGAGACGGTGCGGGACGTGTTCGCCGCGACACCTACGCAACTCCGCGCTGCGCGACGTGGGCAGGGTGATGCCGTCGCAGGCACCATCGCCCTGCGCCTCCCGGTTCGTGAACCGTTCGACGGTGCGGCCCTGCTGCGCTTTCTCGGGACGAGGGCGGTGCCCGGGGTCGAGGAGCTCGTCGGCGACACCTACCGCCGTACGGTCGACCTCACCTACGGCGACGGAGTTGTCGAGCTGTCCCCGGCCAACGGTCACGTGCGATGTCGTCTCCGGCTGGCGGACCTCCGCGACCTCACAGCGGCGGTCGAGCGGTGCCGCCGCCTACTCGACCTCGACGCTGATCCCGACGCAGTGAACGACGTCCTCGGTTCTGATCCGTTCCTTGCTCAGCTCGTGGCCGGTGCACCTGGTCGGCGCGTTCCGGGCTGCATCGACGGTTCGGAGCTCGCAGTGCGCGCGGTGCTCGGCCAGCAGGTGTCGGTGATCGGGGCGCGCACCATCGCCGGCAGGTTGGCTCGAGCGCTCGGATCGCCGCTCACCACAGCGGACGCGACGCTGACCCTGCGCTTCCCCACATCGGCGTCGATCGCCGCTGCCGACCCAGCGCTGTTGCCGATGCCGAGCTCGCGTGCGAAGGGGCTGCAGGCACTCACTGCGCTCCTCGCCGGACAGGGAGCTGCTGAGAAATTCGTCCTCGACCCGGGCTCGGACCGCGCTGACGTCGAGGCGCGTCTTCTCGCCGTACCGGGCATCGGACCTTGGACGGCGGGCTACGTCGCCATGCGCGCCCTCGCCGACCCCGACGTGTTCCTCGCCACAGATCTGGGCGCTCGCCATGCTGCGCGACGGCTGGGCCTGCCGTCTGCCGCAGCCGGGCTGGAACAGCGCTCTAGAGCCTGGCGCCCGTGGCGTTCCTATGCCCTCCAGCACCTGTGGGCGACCCTCGATCCGCCCGAGGATCGCGCCGGCGCGCCGCCCCAGCTCGACGCAACAGCTGACGCAGAGCGACATGCGCGTCAAGAGTGATGCTTCAGTCCGACAACCAGTACGGTCGCCGGACATGACGGAGGTTGCAGGGCGTGAGAACAGACGGATCGTCCTGCGTCGCCGGCCCATCGGTCTCGTACAGGACGACGATGTGGAGCTCGTCATCGAACCTGTGGCTGAACCTGGTGATGGCGAGATCCTCGTGCAGGTCGAGTGGCTCGGAATCGACGCGTCGGTTCGCACCTGGCTGAGCCGGGCCGAGGGATACCTGCCTTCCGTCGAGATCGGTGACGTGGTGCGCTGCAGTGGCATCGGGCGAGTCGTCGCGTCGCGGAGCGACCGGTTCGCGGTCGGTGACCTCGCGTACAGCCTGCCGGGGTGGCAGGAGTATGCGGTTGTGTCCGATCACTACCAGGTGTCGAACCCGTTGCCAGCGGGCGCGCAGCCGACGGCCATGATGAGTATCTACGGCGCAGTCGGGGCAACTGCCTGGATGGGGATCGTCGACGTCGGCGAGGCCAAGGCAGGCGAGACGGTGGTCGTGTCCGCCGCAGCAGGGGCGACCGGATCGCTGGCGGTGCAGATCGCTCGCAACCTCGGCTGCCGGGTCGTCGGTATCTGCGGGAGCGACGAGAAGTGCACCTGGCTCACCGAAGAGCTCGGCCTCGACGCCGCTATCAACTACCGGACCGAGGACCTGCCGTCGGCGCTGCGCCAGCACTGCCCGGACAAGATCGACGTGTACTTCGACAACGTGGGCGGTGACGCGCTCGACGCAGCGCTCGGGCATCTCGCGATGCACGGTCGGGTCGCGCTCTGTGGCGCGATCTCGGCCTACAACGCGCAAGGTCGTCCGCCGGGACCCGCCAACTACCTGAACCTGATCAGCCGTCGCGGGCGCATGCAGGGCTTCCTCTCGCTCGACATCGTGCCCAGGTTCGCCGAGATCGCAGTGCAGCTCGGCGCATGGGTGGCCGAAGGCAAGCTGACGTGGCGCGAACACATATTCAAGGGCCTCGAAACTGCACCTCAGGCCCTGAACGCCATGTTCACCGGTGACAACATCGGCAAGATCCTCATCCAGGTCCGGAGCTGAGATCCGGATCCGCCCAACGGTTGGCGGTCAGGCGGAAGGTCGGCAGATCGTCGAGACCGATCAGGTACTCGAACGTCCGGACATAACCGGTGTGCGCAATGCGCCATGCTCCGTCTTCGCCCCGCTCGTAGTCGTCTTCGTAGAACGCTGCTCCCTGCAGGATCAGTCTGTGCTCGGTCATGAGGACGGTGTCCTGCAGCGCCCATCGCCCGGTCGCCCGATCGCCTTCCACGACGATCTCGGGATGGTGGCACTGGTGCATCGTGACGAAGTCCGTACCGAGCGACTCGATCAGGAACCTCATGATCTGCTCTCGACCGACGAGCTCGTGTTGACCGGCGCTGTAGGACGCCGTGGCGCGCTCGGTGAAGCACGCCGACAAATCGTCCCACTGCTTCAGGTCGAGACAGCGGAGGTAGCGGTACTTGAGGTTGCAGATCTCGTCTCGAACCACGAGGTCGTAGCTGTGCGAAGCGTCCATCAGTGACGCAGCAGCAGCAGCAGCCGCAAGGGTTCGGAACTGCTGGTGATGCGGCGCAGTAAACAGGGAGCGTTGCGAATCGTCACGACGACAGGATCGTAGGCCGCGACCGTCACCGGTCGACGCGGGTTTTGGAGGTGTATCGTCTCACGGTGGACCCTCAACGGACGCTACGGCCACTCGAGCGTCGAGTCACCAAGCTCGTCGAGGATGGCGTCGGTGCGTCCGAGATCGCGCGCCGGTTCCGTCGGAGTCCAGAGATGATCGATCGGATCGTCGGCATGGCAGCGCTTCGCGCATCTCCCCCGGACTCCTCGCCGCACGGACAGGTGCTCCGGCCATTGGAGCGCCGGGTGCTGCGATGGCGGGACGCTGGCGCCGACTATGGCGAGATCGGGGAACGGTTCCGGCGCAGCGTTGCTGCAGTGCAACGGGTCGAGCGTCTCGCTCGCTACAAGTTGGATCGCTCGTGACGCCCGACCGACGGCGTCGGACAGGCCGGAGCGCTTGACCGCCGAAGGACGACGGCCGTGATCCGGTCGGTACGGTCCCTCGCGTCCGGTCCGATCCGACCTGATCACGCCTGGTCCGGCTCTTTCTTGGCTCGGCTAGGGGCGACCCGCGGCGCCTCGTCGGGCATCTTGGGGTAGACGGGGGGCCACGGGGCGTCGGGAACACCTCGGGCGAGGTCGGCCTGGTACCGATCGACGAGGGGCGCTATGGATTGGGGGGCGTCGTCCATGCCCGCCCACGGGTCACCTTCCACTGCCAACCGACCGGGGACCGTGGCGACGGTCCATGCGTCGTGATCGATGGCGGGCAGCTCGTTCCAACGAAACGGCATCGACACCTGGCCGCCGACCCTCGCACGGACGCACCAGGCGCCGAACACTGTCTTGTGCGGCGCGTTCTGGTTGAAGTCGACGAACACCCGAGCGCCCCGCTCCTCCTTCCACCACGCTCCGGTGATGAGGTCGGGACACCGCTCCTCCATCGAGCGGGCCACACTCACCGCAGCCTGACGCACCCCGTATGACGTCCACCCCGGTTCGACCCGCACGTACAGGTGCAAGCCCCGGTTGCCGGTGGTCTTCGGGAATGCGACGATCCCCACCTCAGCCAAGAAGTCTCGAACCTCTGCCGCGGCCTCCCGCACCATCTCGAAATCGACGCCAGGTGACGGATCGAGATCGAGGCGCAGCTCGTCGCAGTGTTCGGGGTCCTTGGCCTGGATCGGCCATGGATGGAAGCCGAGACATCCGATGTTCACTGCCCACAGGACGTGAGCCAGGTCCGCCATCACTATGGCTCGTGACTCGGTGCCATTTGGCGTCGAGACGATCGTCGTCTCGAGCCAGTCGGGCGCGGTG
>JBBSGQ010000265.1:0-5565 GCA_038253965.1 Acidimicrobiales bacterium
CAAGGTGATGCCGATGATCCGTGAGGGAGCGACGACCGTTGACCGCGACGGGGCATTTCCGGCCCAACAGATCCTGGCGCTTGGCGAGGCGGGCCTACTCGGGCTGATCCTGCCCACTGATTCCGGCGGTCTCGGCGGCGGGCCGAGAGACCTCGTCGACGCGATGTTGGGCGTCGCCTCAGCGTGCGGTTCGACGGCCATGGTGTATCTGATGCACCTGTCGGCGAGCGCGGTCACGGCAGCTGCGCCGCCGGTCGACGGGGGCGACCAGCTCCTCGAAGATCTTGCTTCCGGAGCCAAGTTGGCCACGCTGGCCTTCAGCGAAAAGGGCTCTCGAAGCCATTTCTGGGCGCCGGTGTCTAAGCTAAGAGCGACCCGGACAGCGCCCGATTCGTTCACAATCGGGGCCGACAAGAGCTGGGTGACCTCCGCGACTGCTGCGGACGTCTACGTCACGAGTTGCCTCGCATCGGACGCCGAGGGGCCCACCGATTCAAACCTGTACGTGGTCGACCAGGCCGATGACGGGGTCAAGGTGCTCGGGAGCTTCGATGGTGTGGGCCTTCGGGGCAACGACTCCGCGCCAGTTCGACTTGACGTCGAGGTGAACGACGGCGCCCGTCTCGGCGACGAGAAGGGCGGCTTCGGGCTCATGATGCAGGTCGTGTTGCCGTGGTTCAGTCTCGGGAACTCCGCTGTGTCGCTCGGCCTGGCGCGCGCCGCCCTCAGCGCTGCGATCGCCCATGCGTCGAGCGCGCGGCTCGAGCATCTCGATTCGAGCCTCGCCGACCTCCCGACGATCCGGGCCTATCTAGCCAAGGCCTGGGCCGATCTCGCCGCACACGAGGCGTTTCTCAAGGAGACGGCCGCCCGGGTTACAAGCCCTGATGACGGGACCGTCCTGGCCGTCCTCGCGACGAAGGCCGCATGCAATGAGGCGGCGTTGAGGATCACCGACACAGCGATGCGGGTTGCTGGTGGCACCGGATTTTCCAAGCACCTCGGCATCGAACGATTTGCCCGCGACGCGCGCGCCGGTTTCGTGATGGCGCCGACCTCTGACGCCCTGTTCGATTTCGCTGGTCGTGCCCTGTGCGGCATGGACCTCTTCTGAGCCCGGAGCGGAATCGGGCCATGACTGATCGGCAAGACATTCTCGTTGGCGCCGTTGCGTACAGCGCAAACGTCGTGCCCATCTGGGAAGCCATCCGCGCCTACTTCGCCGACAGCGCCGCGCCGATGGACTTCGTGCTGTTCTCCAACTATGAACGCCAGGTCGACGCCCTCCTGGCCGGCCACATCGATATCGCCTGGAATACCAACGTCGCGTGGATCCGGACGCTGCGTCGTACCGGCGGGACTGCACGGGCGTTGGCAACGCGCGATACCGATCTGGTCTTCACCAGCATCATGGTCAGCCGCGCTGGTTCTCGGCTCGACGGTCTCGAATCGCTGCGCGGGAAGCGAGTCGCCATGGGGTCGCGCGACTCGGGTCAAGCGCGGATATTGCCGCTGCACTTCCTGCGACGCATCGGGATCACCGAATCGGACATGGACCTGGTGATATTCGACTCCGATGTCGGCAAGCACGGCGACACCGGACGATCCGATCTGGACGCGTTGCGAGCCGTCATCGACGGTGACGCCGACGCCGCCGCGATCGGTGTCAACGTGTGGGACGCGCTCCGGGCCGGGGGCGACGCCGCGGTCGCGGACCTGTCGGTCGTCTGGGAGTCCGAGCCGTACAGCCACTGCAACTTCTCGGTTCTCGGCACGCTTGCGACCAGCCGGACCGACCCGTGGGTGGAGCATCTGCTCGCGATGGACTGGGAGGTTCCTGAACAACGTCGCATCCTCGAGCTCGAAGGCCTGACCGCATGGAAGCCGCCCAACCTCGACGGGTACCGGTCGCTCGCCGCCGCGATGGACGAGCAGCGGATCTCGGACCAATGGTAAGCTGGCCCCTCGGGACACCGAGCCGATGTCGCTCGATCTGACCCTGCGGCTGATCGAGGCCGTGGGCGCCACTGCCGCTGGTAGCACCGTGCTGCTCCCAGTCGACGGGCCCGACGACGTCGAGACCGCGGCTCGGTGGGCGGAAGCGACGGGTAACACCGTATTGACGGTGCAATCCGAGGTGGTCGAGATCTATCGCGGTCGAGTCGCCGACCCGATCGACGCGTTGAGCCCTGATCGCCGGCCGGGGCACCGCCTGTGGATCTATACCAACTTCCACTGCAACCTCGCCTGCGACTACTGCTGCGTCGAGTCCTCTCCGAAAGCGCGACGCCGGATCATCGACATCGACGAGTTCACCGGGATCATCGACGAAGCGGCCGCTGCGGGGGTCGCCGAGCTGTACCTGACTGGCGGTGAGCCGTTCATGCTCATCGATCTCGACGAGCGGCTACAACTCGCCAGCGCCACGCTGCCGACCACCGTGCTCACCAACGCCATGCAATGGCAGGGCGAGCGCCGACGCCGCCTCGACGCCCTCCCGCGAGAGGGTCTGACCTTCCAGATCAGCCTCGACTCGGCCACGGCTGGGCTGCACGACCGCCATCGAGGCCTAGGCAGCTTCGACCGCGCGGTGGAAGGCATCGGCGTGGCGCTCGAGCTCGGATTCCACATCCGCGTCGCCGCGACGCTCGGTGCCGACGCCGGATCCACCGAGCACGAACTGAGAAGGCTCTTCGACGAGCTCGGCCTCGAGCCCTACCAGCGGCTTGTCCGGCGCATCGCCCGCCAAGGCGCCGCGAACGCAGGACTCACCATGTCACGGGCGTCGCTGATCCCCGAGGTGTGCGTCACGGCCGACGGCGTCTGGTGGCACCCGGTCGCCGCGATCGATCCGACCATGAAGGTCAGCGACCACTGGGCGCCGCTCCGGACGACGATCGAGACGATTCGCGACGAGTACCGCTCGCACCGGATCGCCAACGACGTACTCGCCAGCACGTTTCCCTGCGCCTGAGGAGGCTGCGTGAACACCGACAAGTTCAACCCCACGAACGTGGCGATTGGGGTCGATTCGGCGAGTTCCCGATGGGGGCCGACCGTGCTCCGCTGGACGGCCGCACTGCTGTGGCTCGGCAACGTGAGCTGGAAGCGACCCCCCAGCTTTGGGCGTTCCGCCGCAGGGTGCCGATCTCTTTGCGGCTACACCAAAGCCGGGATCGATCATCCCGTGCTGCCGGGCGCGCCATGGATCTTCGAACACGTCATCAGCCCACATCTGTGGGCCTTCGGCTGGATCACGATCCTGAGCGAGGGAACCCTCGCCGTCTTGTTGATGTCGGGCCGCTACCGGCGAAGCGCAGCCGTCCTGGGCATCGTTCAGAGCCTTGCGATCCTCGCTGCCGTAGCGAACGCTCCCGGCGAGTGGTACTGGTCCTACCTCCTCATGATTGCCCTCCATGTCGCCGTACTCACGACCACCTCCAGTTCGCGTCCGCAGTCAGCCCAAGTGACGGCGGCGGTCACGATCGGCTTCGGTGCCGTGATGGCGATCGTCCACGGCGGCGAAGGCCTCACTGGCACCGGGTACACCCTGTTCACCGGCAACACCCGGTTGCCAGACGATCTCGCGAAAAACCTGTTCGGCGGATCCGTCGTCCTCGGCCTGATCATGGCGGTGCTCGGAGCGGCAGGCTTCGTCGCCGCGGACCGGCTCAACATCGCGCGACGAAGGATCGTCGGAGGAACTCTGGCGGTCGCGGGTGCGGTCCTCTTCCTCACCTACGGCCCGGACGGGCTCATCCTCCGGCTCGGTTCGACGACCACGACCGCGTGCGTCATCATCGCGCTCGGGCTCCGATTGGCACTTCAGCCGACTCACGCGGAGCCCGAAGCCCTCTGATCGAAGCTCGCCGCGACCGCGGCCACGATGCAGTGGTTGACGGCGACAAGGGTGGTCGCGGGCTTCGGCCATGCCTGCGCCGTGCGTCAACGGCCGAGCGGTACGAGGGTTCATGTTGACGTGGTGGCGCTCATGGCGCGGCGTCCGCGCTCCGGTCCCGACGGCTCGATCACCTGGCAGTCGTCAAGCCCTCTCTCGATGAGCTCGCCGGGCAGCTGCGCGGAGGAGCTCGCCGTGTCTCGCCGGCACCTCCGGACGGTGCTCGACAGCTACTGGGACCACGACTGGCGGCGACACCAAACCGGCGACGACGACTCGCCCGAGGATCACCTGTGGCGGGCGGCGAGCGCGGTGGCAGACATCTCCGACGCCCTCGACGAGCTACGGGGCTGACCGCCGGAACCCGCGTCCGCGTTCTTCTACCGAGCAACCCCGGGCGCGACACCCGTTCGCCGAGCCGTTCGCCGCGGCTCCGGGAGCACCGGGCCGCTGGTTCTACCGATCCTTCTACCGGGTTCGCGGCCGTCGCGGACCGAGAGGAGGAGCGCGATGAAGGGCTACGTGGCGAAGAAGGGCAACCGCTGGTACGCGGTGATCTACGAAGGCATCGATCCGGTCACCGGGCGCGAGCGGCGCCGCTGGCACGCGGCCGGGACAGAGCGCGCCGACGCCGAGCGGCTCGCCGCGCACCTCGCATCCGATCTCGAGGGCCGCAACGACGAGGTCCGGGGACTGACCTTCGGCGCGTTTCTCACCACCCGGTGGCTGCCCGGCAAGCGCATCACCCTCGCCGCGACCACCTTCAACGGTACCGCCGCAACGTCGAGCGACACATCGTGCCGGCGCTCGGCCGCGTCGGGCTCCGCCGTCTGCGGCCTCATCACCTCGAAGCGCTCTACGACCGGCTGCTCCATCCGGCGGACGGATCCACGCCCCTGGCACCCAAGACCGTGTACGAGATCCACCTCGTGATCCGGGGCGCGCTCGCCGATGCGGTCCGCCGAGGACTGGTCACCCGCAACGTGGCGCTCGTCGCCCACGCGCCCCGACTGCGCTCCATCCCCAAGGTCGAACAGCAGTCGTGGACGGCGCCGGAGCTCCAGCAGTTCCTGCGCACAGCCGCGGGACACCGGCACTTCTCCGCTCTCTGGCTTGCGGCCTTCACCGGGATGCGCCGCAACGAGCTTCTCGGCCTCCAATGGGACGACTACGACGAAGCTTCGGCAACTGTTTCGATCAACCGCGGTCTCGTCGCCGTCGACTACGAGCTGCACGAGACGCGCGGCAAGACCGCCAACGCCCGGCGGCGCATCGACCTCGACCCGACGACCGTCGATGTGATCTCGGCGTGGTGCCGATGGCAGCAGGCCGAGCAGCGGGCCGCCGGCATCGCCAGCCGCGGGTGGATGTTCACCGACACCGACGGTGAGCCCATCCATCCCCACTCGATCTCGCAGAGCTTCGAGCGCATCGCCCGACGCGCCGCGGTACGAGTCATCTGCCTACATGACCTTCGCCACACACATGGCACGTTGCTCATCGCCGCCGGCGTGCCCGTGAAGGTAGTGAGCGAACGGCTCGGCCACGCCACGCCCGCGTTCACCATCGACACCTACCAGCACGTGCTCCCCGGCATGCAGGCCGACGCCGCATGCATCTTCGAGCGACTCGTCGTCGGCGACCTTCTACCGGGCGACCAGAAGTCG
>JBBSGQ010000266.1:0-5563 GCA_038253965.1 Acidimicrobiales bacterium
CAGCGATGGCGCTCTGCACGGCATGGGCACCACGTTGTGCGCAGTCCGCCTCGTCGACACACCCGACGGTCAGCTCGTGGCGTGGGCCAACGTCGGTGACTCGCGCATCTACCTGTTCCGGGACGGGACACTCATCCAGCTGAGCGAGGATCACAGCCTGGTCGAGGACCTCGTTCGAGACGGCCAGCTGAGCAAGGACGCAGCAGCTGTGCACCCGCAGCGTCACATCGTCACCCGCGCCCTCGGGATCGACCTCGACGTGGACGTCGACATAGATACCGTGATCCCGTATCGCGGTGACCGCTACCTGCTGTGCAGCGACGGACTGTTCAACGAGGTGGAAGACAACCAGATAGCGGGTGTGTTGCGCCGCCTCGCCGATCCCGACGAGGCCGCCGCTGAGCTTGTCCGGTTGGCCAACGAGCACGGCGGCCGGGACAACATCACAGTCGTGCTCGTCGAAGTCGTCGACGACGGCGGTCGCGCCGAGTCGGCCTCCGGTGCGCTGGCCGGGGAGACGACGAAACCGGTGCCCATTCCCTCGACGCCCGCCATTCGGGCAGAGGGCGCGGACGACGCGTTCGTCGATGACCGCTCGTCGCTGCCCGACGCCGATGACGAAGACCTTCCCCTCGGGACCCAGGGGCCCGGCGACTTCTTCGACGATCTCAATCGGGCTCGGAGGAAGCACTGGACCTGGCGGGTCGCCGCGTTCCTCCTCATCCTGTTGCTGGTCCTCGGCGTGGCCGTCGGTGCCGTCGGTTGGTATGCCCGCCGCACCTACTTCGTCGGCTTTCGAAATGGGGAGGTCACGGTCTTGAAAGGACGGCCCGGTGGGCTGTTGTGGTTCGACCCGACCGTGGAGCAGCGCGTGGGCATCAAGCGAGCACAGGTGCCGCCGGCCTTGCGCGACGAGATCGACAAGGGCAAGGACCAGGGTTCGCGCGACGCCGCTCGGCGCTACGTGGCGAACCTGCAGGACCAGCTGGTCCGCCCCCCGAAGAAGGCGGCGGTGACGACGACCACCCGGTCGAAGCCGACCACCACCCGTGCGTCGAGGACGCAACCGCCGACCACGACGACGCCGACCAGCAAGCCGTGATCTCGCACTCTCCGGCGTCAACCAAGCCGCCGTCTCGAACTGGTGACGAACGAGTACATGCGCTTGGTCGGGCGACCGCCCGGTGATCGGACGCCTCAGGCGCAACGCCGAGCTCGGGCTGATCGTGCTCGGCGTCGTCATCACCGGCGGCGCGTACACGTTGGCCAGCTTGGGCCGCACTTCATCGATCCCGGCCAACATCGGTCCGTTCCTCGGTGTGGTGTTCGCTCTGCTCGTCACCGCGCACCTTGCAGTCCGCCGGCTCGCCCCGAACGCCGATGGCATCCTCCTGCCGGTCGCCGCGCTGCTCAACGGCATCGGTTACGTCTTCATCGCGCGCTTGTCCAAACCTGACCAGAAGCTGCCGGGTCTCCAGGCCACGTGGACCGCGGTCGGCATAGTCGCGTTCATCGTCACGCTCGTCGTGGTGCGACGAGTGCGCGACCTCGAACGGTACCGCTACACGTTTGCGCTCATCGGCCTCGCGCTGCTCGTCATGCCACTCGTGCCAGGGGTCGGCGTGCAGATCTTCGGCTCCAGGATCTGGGTGCGATTCGGCGCTATCAGCTTCCAGCCAGGTGAGTTCGCCAAGATCGTGTTGGCCATCTTCTTCGCTGCGTACCTGGTGGAGAAGCGTGAGCTGCTCGGCATGGCGACATGGCCGCGCTTGCGGCCGATGCTGCCTGACCCCAAGCATCTCGGTCCGGTGGTGCTGGCCTGGATCGTGGCGATCGTGGTCATGACCGCAGAGAAGGACCTCGGATCGTCGTTGCTGTTCTTCACCCTGTTCGTCGTGATGCTCTGGGTGGCTACGGAGCGGGTGGCCTATGTCGGTGTCGGCAGCGTCCTGTTCGCGGCCGCGGCCTACGGCGCGTGGACCCAGTTCGGTCACGTGCAGGAACGCGTGACGAATTGGCTGAACCCGTGGAAGGACCCCCTCGACAAGGGTCTCCAGGTGATCCAGTCCTGGTACGCGATGGCCTGGGGCGGGGTGGCTGGCACAGGGGTTGCGCTCGGCCGGCCCGACAAGATCCCCGTCGTCTACAACGACTTCATCTTTGCAGCGATCGGTGAGGAGCTCGGCCTGCTCGGTGCGACAGCGGTGCTGATGGCCTACCTGCTCATGGTTGGTGCAGGCCTCCGCATCGCCGTGCAGGCCGAGGGCGCGTTCGAGAAGCTGCTGGCCACCGGCCTGACAGCCCTCCTCGGCATCCAGAGCTTCATCATCATCGCCGGCGTCACCCGCCTCCTGCCGCTCACCGGCATCGCCCTGCCGTTCGTGTCCTACGGCGGCTCGTCGCTCGTCGCGAACTACATCCTCCTCGCTCTGCTGCTGCGCATCTCCGATGACACAGCGCGCCGCGACAAGGAGCGGGCAGCCGAGCCGACCGGCGCGGTGGCCATGTCGTGAACAGGCAGATCCGCCGGCTCGGTGTGTTCTTGATGCTGTGCTTCGTCGCCCTGTTCGTGCAGCTCAACTACGTGCAAGTGCTGCGTGCGCATGACCTCAACACCAAGCCCGGGAACTCTCGTCCGATCGACCAGGCGTTCAGCCGCCCACGTGGCACTATCTCCACCGCCGACGGGACGGTGATCGCGAGATCGGTCCCGTCCGGTGATCACTTCAAGTATCAGCGCGAGTTCCCCGAGCGGGATCTGTTCGGGTTCATCACTGGCTACTTCAACTTCACCTTCGGGGCGACGGGGCTGGAGGCGTCCTACAACGCGGAGCTGTCAGGCCGCACCGCAAAGCAGCAGGTTCGGTCGTTCTCGGACCTGTTCGTCGACCACGACCACACGGGCAACCTCAGGTTGACCTTGCGCAAGGACGTGCAGGAGGTGGCGCGTCAGCAGCTCGGCGATCGCAAGGGATCGATAGTGGCTCTCAACCCGAAGACGGGGGCCGTCCTTGCCTTCTGGAGCTTCCCCAGCTACGACCCGAACGCCTTGTCCAGACATGACAAGGGTGGCGCAGAGGCCAAAGCGCTGCTCGAGGCAAGTCCCGACAAGCCGCTGCTGCCCCGCATGTATCGCGAGACGTTCTTCCCGGGCTCGACGTTCAAGGTGGTGACCGGCTCGGTCGGTGTGCAGACAGGGATGGTCACGCCGACGCAACCTGCCTATCCATCGGTCTCCTCTTACACCCCGCCCCAGACGAATCGGCCGCTGCGAAACTTCGGCGGCGAGGTGTGCGGCGGCACGCTGTTCGACATCCTGGCCAAGTCCTGCAACTCCGCCTTCGCCAAGATGGGCGTCGACCTCGGCCCGGGCAAGATGATCTCGGGCGTTCAGAGGTTCGGCTTCGACGACAAGCCGCCGATCGACCTCCCAGCGGCAGCTCCCTCACGTTTCCCGACCAACTTCGACCAGAACCTTCCGGCGCTCGCCCAGTCGGCGATCGGACAGAACTCGGTTTCGGCCACGCCGTTGCAGATGGCGCTGGTCGCGGCCGCGATCGCCAACGGCGGCCAGATCATGGCTCCCCACCTGCTCGACGAGATTCGCGACGGTGATGGCAACCTCGTCAAGCGAGCCCGCCCCACCGTGTGGACGACCCCGATCAGTCCGCAGACGGCCGACGTCATGCACCAGGCCATGATCCAGGTCGTGCAGCGCGGCACGGCGACACGGCTGGCGCTCCCGGGGTTCGAGGTGGGCGGCAAGACCGGCACGGCACAGCTCGGCAGCAACCCGCCCACCTCGCACGCCTGGATCATCGGCTGGGCTGGGCCGCCCGGCGACGCCAAGGTGGCGGTGGCCGTGATCGTTGAACGCCAGACTGGGGCGAGCGAAGCCACAGGTGGCCGGGTCGCGGCGCCGATCGCTCAAGCGGTCATGGCGAAGATCTTGCAGGTGCAGGGCGGCTGACGATGAAGGGTCGGTCAGCCGGTTGCACCGGGCGGTCGAAGGCCGAACCGTAGGGTGGGCCGATCATGTCCGACCTAGAGCCGGTCGTCCTCAACGGCCGTTACGAGCTGCACCGACGCGTCGGTCGGGGCGGGATGGCCGACGTCTTCCTGGCCCGCGATCAGCTGCTCGACCGGTTGATAGCGGTCAAGATCCTGTTCCCCGAGTTCGCCACCGATCCCTCCTTCGTGGCCCGATTCCGCCGCGAGGCGCAGTCCGCAGCCAATCTCAACCATCCGAACATCGTCGGCGTCTATGACTGGGGCACAGAGTCGGGCACCTATTACATCGTGATGGAGTATGTGGACGGACGCAGCCTGTCCGAGATCCTTCGCGCCGAGGGACCGCTCCATCCCCAGCGGGCGGCCGAGGTGGCGGCCGATGTCGCAGGGGCGCTCGGCTTCGCCCACCGCAACGGTGTCGTGCATCGTGACATCAAGCCCGGCAACGTCATCCTCACGTCGACGGGTCAGGTCAAGGTGGCCGATTTCGGCATCGCTCGAGCCATCCGCGACGGCGCGCAAGAGAACCTCACCCAGGCCGGTTCGGTCATGGGTACTGCCACGTACTTCTCCCCTGAACAGGCGCAGGGAAAGAGCGTCGATCCCCGCAGCGACCTGTACTCACTCGGTGTCGTCTTGTACGAGATGGTGTGCGGTCAGCCGCCATTCGAGGGCGACAGCCCGGTGGCGATCGCCTACAAGCACGTGCAGGAAGCGCCCCCGCCGCTGAAGTCCCGCAAGTCCGACGTGCCTGACGGCTATGACGCCATCACCCGCAAGCTGTTGGCCAAGAACCCGGCCAACCGGTATGCCTCTGCCGAGGATCTCAGGTCCGACCTCCGGCGCTTCTGTGACGGCCAGGCGGTGCGGGCCGAGGGAGTGCTCATACCCCCGGTCGACGACCCGCCTACGACAGCGACGAGTGCGGTGGCCTCGGCTCCCCGCCCCGTACCTGCCTACGCGTCTGACAACGACGGCGACCGTCCCCGGCGCACCGGATGGTTCTTCGTGGTCGTGCTGCTGTTGTTGGCAGCTCTCGGCGGGCTGCTGTTCGCGTTCGCTCGCACGCTCGGGATCCTTGACACCAAGGCGGCGACGATCGGTGTGCCGCAAGTGGTCGACCGCCTGTACGACGAGGTCCGCAAGGAGCTCCTGGCCAAGGGCTTCGGTGTGGTGCGCAGGCCGCGGGAGAGCCGTACGGTTGGGGTCGGTCGGGTCATCGGGTCCAACCCGAAGGCTGGCGATCAAGCGAGCAAGGGTTCGACTGTCACGCTCGTGGTGAGCATCGGCGTCGGTCAAGACGTCATCCCTGCGGTGGTCGGCAAACCCCAGGTGGAGGCGGAGCTCCTGATCAAGAGCAAGGGCTTCGAGACGAACCCCGTGTCGGTGAGCGATCCCCTGCTCGGCCCTGGTCTGGTGGCAAGGACGGAGCCGGCCGTCGGCACGATCGCCAAGAAGGATCAGGTGGTCCAGGTGTACGTGTCGACCGGACCCGAACCCACGACATCCCCGCCGACGACCCGGCCGAGGACGACGACGACCCAGCCGACCA
>JBBSGQ010000267.1:0-5545 GCA_038253965.1 Acidimicrobiales bacterium
CCCGTTCGATCACCCGAGACGGGGTGTCATTCCACCACCATGAGGTGGTGGGCGCACGGATGGCGCGCGATCGCATGCAGGCGCTTCGATACTCGAACGACGACATCGAGGCCGTTCGCCAGCTGGTCTTCCTGCACCTGCGGTTCCACACCTACGGCCTCGGTTGGACGGACAGCGCAGTTCGTCGTTTCGTGCGCGATGCCGGCCCGCTCCGCGAGCAGCTCATCGAGCTGACACGGTGCGACTGCACGACCCGAAACCGCCGCAAGGCCGAGACCCTGGCCCGTCGTATGGACGAGCTGGTGGAGCGCATCCGCGAGCTGGAGGACAAGGAGGAGCTCCAAGCGATCCGGCCCGACCTCGATGGTCGCCAGGTGATGGAACGTCTCGGGGTCGCGCCCGGCCCCGTGGTCGGCCGCGCCCTGCAATTCCTCCTCGACCTCCGTCTCGAGGAGGGCCCCCTTGGCGAGGAGGAGGCGGGGCGGCGCCGCGCTCCCGGGTGGGCCCAAAACCACGGCAGGTTATCAGACCCCGCGAGGCCCCGCGCCGCCGGCGACAACCACAACCACGCCCAGGTGGTTATCGTCGCGGGAACGTGGCGCATGACGTCGGCGAACCAGGGACTCCGCGGGGCGTCCGGCGCGGCTGTCGGTTCGAGGAGCGTGTCGACTGTGAAGTTGGTTCGCGTGAGACCGGTGAAGATCTCGGCGATGGTTCTCGGCTGGTCGACCACTTCACCGACCGGGGAGACCCACTGCTTGGGGGTCGGATCGTCATACGCCCGACCGATGCGCAGCGGATCGTCGGCCGCTGGATCGAGCATCATGAAGGCCGGGTGGGGCAATGAGAACACGATCGACGCTTCGGGTCTCAGAATGCGGTGGACCTGCCGGAACACGCGGTTCAGGTCAGCGACCTCGGCCAGCGCGAAGGCGCTGAACACGGCATCGACAGAGTCCGCTCGCAGGAAAGCCAGGGCAGCGAGGTCGGCTTGGTGGAGCTCTATGCGGACCCCCTCCTGTTCGGCGAGCCGGCGAGCCTCAGTGAGCCGCTCCGTCGAGGAATCCACGGCTATCACCTTCGCTCCCTGGCGGGCGAGGGTGACTGCTGCCCGTCCGCTGCCACACCCGAGGTCCAGGAGCCTGCGCCCCTTGATCGGACCCAGCAACCGCAGCTCGCCTTCGCTAGGCAGGTCGGCGCCGTAGCGAGCCGCGGTCGCAGCGCCCTCGTCGCTATCTGAGAGCGCGGCGGTGAACCGGTGCCAGTTGGAAGGTGCAGGGTCGGCGTGGAGGGCGGAGGGCGACCCCGCTGTCGGGTCGGGCATGACCACATTCTTGCCCGGAACGGGTGGGGCGGATGGCCGTGAGCTCGGAAAGGGTGGCAACCGGTCCGTCGCGCACCTCGTGGTGGCGCTGGCTAGCCTGCCCTCCGTGGCTTCTCGGGCTGACAGCATTCGGGGCACCGCCCGATCGGCTTCCGGCGAGATCGACTACCGACTCGCCCGCCAATCGGTGCTGTCGGAGTTCCGCAAGGGTCGCCTTGCCCGTCATGACGTGTGCGATGCACACCCGGAACTGGTCCGCGCCGCTCGCGAGTGCGGAGAGCCGACGAGCCAGCGCTGCCCGATCTGCGAGGACGCCGATCTGGTTCATGTCTCCTATGTGTTCGGTCCGCGGCTCCCTGCGCACGGCCGCTGCATCACGCGGCGCAGCGAACTGCGAGCGATCGCCAAACGGTCGGGCGAGTTCGCCTGCTACGTGATCGAGGTGTGCCCGGCGTGCTCGTGGAACCACATGGCCCGGACCTACCTGCTGAACCCCGTGACCGAACGGACCGCAGCTCGCTGAGGCCAAGTCGGTCCTTTATTGTGTGAGTCACTCATCGTTGACGCGGGAGCACTCGTTCGCTCTCGCTACGCTCGAGTTGTGAGCGAATTTCGCAACGCTCGTGAGGCCAACATGCTCGGAGCGCTGGCACTCGCAGTGGTGGACAGCGTGCGCGAGGCCACCGAGACGGCGGCGGGACACACCGCGGCCGGGCCGGCGGCTCTCGTTGCCCTCGACGAGTTCCTCGGCGGCCGGTCGATGGACGATCTCCGGCGCGCGCTCGGGCTGACTCCGTCAGGCGCCGTGCGGTTGATCGATCGGTTGACGGCCGATGGATGTGTCGAGCGGCGACCGGGAGCGAACGGTCGATCGGTGGCGCTCACACTCACGCCAAGAGGCCGGCGCGTCGCGCGTCGGGTCAAGGCAGCGCGTGCCGAGGCGCTCGATGCCGTGTTGGGTGACCTGACGACACCCGAGCGGGTGGCCTTGGGCCGCGTCATCGACAAGCTCCTTCGCACCCTCACTGCGAGCCGACTTGCCGCGCGACGCGAGGCCGCCGGGCCGGTCGGAGGTTGGCTGTGTCGCCTCTGCGACTTTGAGGCTTGCGGGCGCGAGCACGGCGACTGCCCCGCCCAGAGCGAGGCGAGCTCGTGGCAAGGAGACGGCGAGGACCGTCGGCGAACGCGGGACCCCCGCGCGTAGGTAGGGGCGGGGCGTTGGTAGCGTCGACTGCTTGCTGCCACTGCCCGTGTGGGCTGGCGCGCCAAACCCATGCGCACGAAGAAGCCCGTTCCCGCTCACAACCTCAAGACGACGCGCCGAGGCAAGGTCAAGAAGCGCAGCATCGTCTGGCGCTGGCGGCGGTTGTTCTACCTGGCCTTCTTGAGCTTTGCGGTCCTCGTGGCCGGTGCGGCGTACATCGTGTCGAGAGTGGAGCTGCCGGTTGACCCTTCGGTCGCGCCAACGGAGCAGCAGACGTCATTTCTCTGCTCGGCCGAGGTTCAGGTCAACTGCAATGCCGGCAACGCGATGGCTCAGTTGCACGGCGCCCAGGATCGATCCCTGGTCAGCTTCCAGCAGATCCCCAGGGTGCTTCGTCAAGCGGTGATCAGCGCCGAGGATCGCGGCTTCTTCAAGCACGGTGGCGTCGACCCGGTCGGCATCGCAAGGGCAGCGTGGGCCGACATCCGCGGCCGGGGTGCGCAGCAGGGCGGGTCGACCATCACGCAGCAGTACGTCAAGAACACGTACCTCAATCACGAGCGCACGGTGACCCGCAAGATCAAAGAGGCGGCTATGGCGGTGAAGCTGGAGCAGAAGTTGTCCAAGCAGGTGATCCTCACGCGGTACCTGAACACCATCTACTTCGGTCGCGGTGCATACGGTGTTCAAGCTGCTTCTCGTGTCTGGTTCAACCACGACGTCGAATCGCTGAAACTCACCGAAGCTGCGTATCTCGCCGGGCTCATCCGCTCCCCGCAACCCGCAGATCCCTTCAAGGGCAAGGCGGGGCTGGCTGAGGCCACGCGTCGACGTCATGTCGTGCTCCAGGCGATGCTCGACCAGAGGTACATCGACAGTCGTCAGATGCGAGAGGCGGAGGCGGTGAAGCTGCAGTGGCCGCTCATCGCATTACCTCCGACCACTGCGAACCTGGGCAGCGTCGTCGGCCAGGACACGGGCACGAAGTACTTCGTGGATTACGTCCGCAGCTTCCTGCTCCGCCAGTTCGGGGAGGCAGCGGTGTACGGAGGCGGGCTCAAGGTCTACACGACCATCGATCGCACGATGCAGGCAGCGGCGTACGACGCAGTGACGACCACACTCGACCGTCCCGACGACCCGGCCGGGGCACTTGTAGCGATCGACAAGGGCCAGGTCAAGGCGATGATGGGCGGCAGAAGGTTCGAAGACAGCCATGTCAATCTGGCCGTGGGTCGAGCCGGCGGCGGTTCCGGCCGTCAGCCCGGGTCGACGTTCAAGGCCTTTGCCCTCGCTGAAGCGGTGCGAGAGGGCTACAGCGTGAAATCGGTTTTCAGGTCACCGTCCACGCTCGAGATACCCGATGGCAAGGGCGCTGGAGTGCCGTGGAAGGTGAGCGGCGGGTACGGCAACGGGACCGCGACGCTGGTGAAGGCGACGCAGCATTCGGTCAACACCGTGTACGCGCAGTTGGCCGCAGCGCTCGGTATGGACAAGGTCATCAACATGGCTCACCAACTCGGAGTGTCGAGCTCAGCAGTGTTGCCAGACGTGCCGTCGCTCGTGCTCGGCTCGGGCCAAGTGTCGGTGCTCGACATGGCCTCGGCTTATTCGACGTTCGCTGACCAGGGCGAGCACCTCTCGCCAATCGTGGTCACCCGGGTCGAGCGGCCTGACGGCTCGGTCGTGAACTTCGCACCGGACCGCACTCGTGTCCTCGCTCCAGATCAAGCGGCGCGCGTCACCTACTGCCTGCAACAGGTCGTGCAGGGCGGCACCGGCAAGGACGCCAACTTCGGCATACCGGAAGCTGGCAAGACCGGAACCACGACGAGCAACGTCGACGCGTGGTTCGTCGGCTACACGCCGAAGCTCACTGCTGCGGTCTGGATGGGATATCCGGACAACAATCGGCCGATGGACAACGTGCACGGCATCAAGGTCCAGGGCGGCACGTTGCCGGCCGAGATGTGGCGCAAGTTCATGCAGTCAGTCACTGCGAACACCGATCCCGGGACGTTTCTCGATCCCGGCGACCTCGAGGTCGGGATCAAGTTCAACCCGGAGCTCTCGACGGTCCACCGCACCACACCGGCACCGATTCGGCCGCGCACGCGGTCGACATCGCCGCCGACCAGCACCCGGCCTGCGAATCCGGGCTCGACCACCGGACCGACGACGACCACCGGACCTACGACGACCACCGGACCGAAGTCCACCACCAGTGCGCCGAAGCCGAAACCCACGACGACGTCTCCGAAGCCACCGACCTCTCCGCCGAAGACGACGAGCACGGCGCCGAAACCGAAGTCGCCCACCAAGCCTCCCAAGCCGTAGGACTCGAGCGGATAGGTCGCCGTCGGGGTCGCCACGGTTGTCGTCGCCAGGCTGCGCCTGGCGTAACGACGCCGTGTTGATGGGTCGCCTCGCCTATCGGCGCGCCTCCTAGACGGTTCGGCTCACCGGCCCCCTGCGTGTCAGTCCTCGATGATCAACTCATGGGGGTAGTGGGTGCGGCACGGGAAGCACCACTGCTCGATCTCGGTCGTGCGCTCGGCCCTTGGCTCACCACCATCGGCTGCCGGGACGACGTAGATCCGGTGAAGCGCCACGAGGTCATCGACCTCGTCACCGCAGCTGTCGCAGACGCCGGGCACGGCCTGACCCTATCGGCGACCACCATTGCTCGGTGCGCCCAGGACCCGTTCGCCCTTGCGGTCGAGTACGTCGTAGTTCGCCCTGATGGGTACATTTGCCATGCCGTCGGGAGCCGGGAGACCGACCGTATGAAGGAGGCTCACGTGAGCGCAACCGAGTTGCGTGCGGCACACCCGCAGGTCACCGCCGCGTCCATCCGGGGCCGCAAGGTCCGTGATGGCGTGGAGCCACTGGTCATGGTGACGGCCTACGACGCGCCGGGTGCACGAATCGTCGACGACGCCGGCGTCGACGTCATTCTCGTCGGCGACTCGGTGGCCATGGTGGTTCTCGGCTACGACGACACGCTCCAGGTCACG
>JBBSGQ010000268.1:0-5521 GCA_038253965.1 Acidimicrobiales bacterium
AGAGCCCCTGCCGCGGGGCCGCCTCGCCGCACCAGCGGTAAGACAGCCTCTCCTCCGTCGGGAAGGCGATAGTGGCGGCTGGCATCTGCCCAGCCGCACGCCGCCATGGCGTCGGCCCACGCCGGCGACTGGGTCACCAGTGCCGTGGGATCAGCGTCATACACGCGCTGCCATGTCGCACGGTCGACGGGCGCGGTGACGACGAGAGGGCTGTTGCGCAGCGTGAGGGCGGTCACCGCATTCCTGCGCGGCCGATGCGTCTCGCTCGCCGGTAGGTGCGCCAAGCCTTGGTACGCAGTCGCTCCGGATACGGACCCACCAGGGGATGGTCACCGTCGAGAGCGCGCCGCACGACGTCAGTACCCATGTCGGTGGTGACCGTGAGACGGGTGATCGCGAACGGGTCGTCGGCGTCGGAGCTGAGGCCGTTGCCGACCGCAGTGGCCGAGTCGAACCCGGCCGCGACGACCTGGGCTCGGACGCGCGCGCCGTGGTACCCGTGCGGATATGCAAAGGACCGCACAGGATGACCAAGAGCCTCGCCCAGCAACGATCGGCTGCGTCGGACCTCTTCTTCGACCCGGCTCTGAGGCAACGTGTCGAGCTCGGGGTGCGTATGGGTGTGGGCGCCGATCTCGCACCCCTCGTCGTCGAGGCGACGAAGCTGATCCCAGGACAGCATCGGCGGCACCGGCTCACCGAAGGGGCCGAGCCAGACCGCCCGCTGGCCGATCGAACCGGTCACGACATAGAGCGTCGCAGGGAGGCACCGCTCCCGCAACGCAGGCCAGGCCCACGTGGCGAAGTCGGCGAGACCGTCGTCGAACGTGATCGCCACTGGGTTCTCGGGCAGCGTCGCCCGCCCAGCCAACCCATCGACCAGCTGGCTGATGCTGATCGCGCCACGACCTGACGCGACCACCGCGTCCATGTGCTCGGCGAAGCGCTCCGGCGGCATGATCCACGGGCGCAACCCCTGAGGAGCTATGTCATCGACGCCATGGAAGAGGAGCACGGGGACGGGGATCAACCTTCAGCCGCCGGAGTCGATCGTCCAATGGCGGGCACCGGCCGCGCCAGGTGTCGCCGTTGCCGACGGGTACGCAGGTACCGCCAGGGGCCGCTCATCATGCCGACTCGCTCACGTCGGACCAGGTCGCGGGGATAGTCACGAGGTCGGCGCGCCGCCAAAGGCGCCAGCGGGCCGAACGTGTGTCGCAACCCGGCGACCGAGCGCCTGGCGATGGCGGGCAGCGCAGCGGGCCGTTCAACGATGACCCGGGTCAGGTACGCGGTGAGACCTGCTCCGTAACCAAAGGCTTGCCGGCGAAGTTGGGACAAGTCACGGGGGTGACGGTGAAAGACGATCGCCGAGGGTTCGTAGACGAGTTGGTGGCCGCTGGCCACGACATCGTGGAGCGCGGCGAGATCGTCTCCGCCGAGCGAGCCGGTCCCGGCGCCGAGCGCGGGGTCGAAGCCGCCGATGTCGGTCAGGAACGCAGCCGTGAACGCCATGTTGGCGCCTGAGCCGAACGCTCCTGCGGTGTAGGGGAAGAGTCGATCACCGATCGGACGATTCGGCCCCAGGTCGAAGGTGCGTCGCGCCCAACCCTTGGCAAAGCCAGCGTTGTGCTCCAACCACCACTGCTCCTGCGTCACGAGCTCGGTGGGGAAGATGAGGCCCGTAACACATGCCACGTCGGCAGCCGAGGTGAACGCGTCTTCGATGCGATCCAACCAATTGGGGTCGACGATGACATCATCGTCGGTGAAGGCGACCAGTGGCGTTTCGACGAGCGGCAGGGCGGCGTTGTGGGCCGAGGCGAGGCCTGGCACGAGCTCGCGCACGTAGCGGAGCGTGGGATCCTCCCGTTGCAACCGCCGCACCATCTCTTCGGTTCGATCGTCGGACGGGACGTTGTCGACCACGATGGTGCGGGCCGGGACGCGACGCATCGCACGCAGCGATGCCAGGCACGCCGCCAGCTCCGTGTGTCGGTCACGAGTGGCGACGACCACGGTCGCACGGGTGGACCGCCGGGGCGCGCCCTCGCCGTCGGCCGCGCAGCGGGCACGCGCACCGGCGCGATCGGCGAACGCAGGTCCAAGGTGGTTCTCGATCCGGCGGGTCAGGGCGGCACTGTCGAGTGGCGCTTCCCCGGGCATCAGCTCGAAGGAGCCCAACGGGATCCCGGCCCGCCGCACGAGGCAGAGCGTCCCGAACGGCCCCGTCGCAACCAGGTCAGGGAGCGGGCTCTCGAGGTCTACCAGGAGCACACCTTCGCCCAGCCCGAGCGGTAGGGCTTGAGGATCGGTCATGAGAAGACCGGACCGGCCGAACGTCCTCGTACGTAACCACCACCGCACACACCCACCCCGGCGACGATCGAGGACGCGGCCAGCACACCATCGGTGTCGAGACGCACGGCGCGAGCCAGATTGCGGGCCACGCCCTTGGGCAGTACCCGTGCTGCGTACGCGCGCTCCGAGGCCAGGGCCGCGCCCTTGCCGACAAGGCCGGCGACGAGAGCCTTCGAGTGGCCTTCGGCCAGGCATCGGCGAGTGAAGTAGGCGAACGTCGAGCGGTCGGCCGGGACGCGGTGGCAGACCTTCGCTGCCGGCTCGTACACGATGCGTCCCTCCGGGTGGAGCTGCGCAACACGGATGCACACCTCGGTCTCCTCGCAGCCGGCGGCGTTCGAGCCCACCCGCCCGAGCTCTGACCGGAAGCCACCCGCCTCCACGAGCACTGCTCGACGGAAGGACATGTTGGCTCCGATGAGGTTGCGGACCGGGCCGCGAAGCAGTGGCATGCCTCGATAGGTGCACCCCACCACCCAGTCGAACTCCTCCGGGAACCAGCGGGGGCGACTCAGGTCCCACTGGGCCTCCACCGCACCGCCGACGGCGAGCACCTCAGGTGAGTCGTAGGCGTCCAGGAGCCGCTCGAGCCAGTCGGGCACCGCATGCGCATCGTCGTCGAGAAACGCCACGATGTCACCCCCAGCCACCGCCAAACCGCTGTTGCGGCCGCCGGACAAGCCCGGGGTTCCTGAGTTGCTGACGACGTTGACCCCGATCAGCTCCGATCGTGCCCGTCCCAGTAGCGCATCGTTGTTGTCAACCACCACGATCACCTCGGCCGGCGCGGTCGCCTGCGAGCGGATGCTCGAGACCGCCCTCACCAAGTCGGCCCATCGGCCTTCGTCATGAGTGCACACCACAACGGAGACCGAGGGCGCCATCGCCACTGGGCTTTCCGAGGGGGCCTTACCGTCCGGTATGCGCCGGTTCACGGGAGGTTGATGGAGCGGCACGTGCAGGCGCCGGCGGCCATGGCGCCCGGCGAGTGAGGACCGGGTCATGGTGTGGCGCTCCGACAGCACTGTGTTGAGCACGCGAAATCCATCGCGGACCGCGCTGAGGTTGCTGACGCCATGCACCCGCTTCGCCTCCCACGTGGGCACCTCCACGACACGCAGGCCTGCGGCGAGAGCCCGTACGTTCATGTGGGTCTCGATCTCGAACCCAGGGGCGCGACCCTGGAGGTAGGGGACCACGTCACGCCAAAAGGCGTTGTAGCCATAACAGAGATCAGAGAAACGCCCACCGTAGAGGCGGCGCACCGCCTTCAGCAGACCGCGGTTGCCGAGCCGTCGGAAAGCGGTCATGTCGTCAGTGCCACCGCCGTGCATGAACCTCGAGCCCTTCACGAAATCGGCGCCTGCGAGGAGTGCGTACACGTAGCGGGGAACCTCGGTCGGGTCCATGGAACCGTCGGCGTCGAGGGTCACCACGATGTCGCCGCTGCTGGCGTGTATGCCGGCGAACAACGCTTGCCCTTTCCCCGGCCGCGGCTCCATGACGATGCAGGCGTCGGGACGCAGTCGGAGCGCCTCGGCCACCGTGCCATCGACCGAGCGTCCGTCGACGATCACCACCTCGTGGATCCATGGAGGCAGATGAGGCAGCACATGGACGAGGTTTCGCTCTTCGTTCAACGTAGGGATGACCACCGACACGCGCAAAGCGCCCAGAGTCGGGTGCGCCGACCGCTGCGGTGGCGCATCGGTCGCCCGCCGATGGCGACGGCGGCGATCAACGATGTGACCGTTCGCCCCGAACCCTGCGCCTCGCCCGTTGGTGCTCTCGGCCCGGAGATCAGCTCGCCTATCCCCAATTCGAACCTGATCCCCGACGAGCGCGTTGGCCGTCCATGAGCTGTCCACTGTGAATCCCACCTTTACCCTTCGCCAATTCGTTCCGTGACGAAGCTCTCTTGTTCGTCACTCTCAGTGACTAGAGAGTACAGAACGCGCGAGGCGAATGCAAAGTGTACGGAGGGGGATTATTTGACCACGCAGTGTTCAGTCGCGGAAACCGATCGCCCTTACCACGTTGTTGGACCACTCGTAGCCCGACGGGAGCGGCAGGCGCTCGACGTCCGCGCCGGCAGATGGGGCCAGCGACCGCGGGTCCGCTGCGATCAACTGCTCCCATTCGACACGCGGCCGGGCCTGCGCTGCTCAGGTTCTCCAGACTTGAACATCGGCGACATCGAAGCTCGACGGAAACGGCGTGGCGTCGTCAGGCCTTCCCGGGTAGTCCCCGCCCACCGCAAGGTTCATGAGCAGGTACATGGGCTTGTTGCAATCGAAAGCGGCCACCACCCAGCGCACGACTCCGTCGATGAAGTAGGTGATCCGGCCCGGCTGCCAGTTCACGGCGTACGTGTGCCACGAGCGTGACACGTTGGGCACAGTCTTTCCGAACGTTCCAACCCGGCCGTGGTAGTGCATGTGCGCAGTCGTTGGATCCTGACCCACGGCCTCGAGCGCATCGATCTCGGGAGGGTTGGTCTCGTCGGCCGGGAGGAGCCACAGCGCGGGCCACAGGCCCCGACCGGCCGGAACCCTTGCGCGGAACTGGACGAACCCGTACCGGAACTCGAAACGCGACGCCGTGGTGAGCATCCCCGAGACAAACCGCTTGCCGCCATTCGGTCCCCTCACCGCGGATGCCCTCTCAGCAACCAAGTGCACAGCCCCATCTCGGATCCGCGCCTGCAAGGGGCGATACCACTGGAGCTCGCTGTGATCGGCGCCGACGCCACCAGACTCGGGGTACCACGGCAGCCCCGACCGCCAAGCGGTGCGGTCGAGCGACGCGCCGTCGAACGACGAGTGGAAGACAAGACGAGACCCGCTTGGCGCGCCCACAGGTCGGTCGATCGGCAAGGGAGCCGGTTCGCAGGCGACAACCTGCGCGGCGACCGTGGCGACGACGGCGAGGACCAGCAGGCTGCGCATTGGTCCCCTTCGGCAGAGCGGGCTGATCACGAGACGCGGAAGACGGTCATCATAGGAGCGCCCGATCGGCCGAAGTCGAGCCCGATCGCTCGCATCATGGTGAACAAAAGACGTTGGTGGCGCCGGCTCGATGGGGTTATCGACGAAGGGCTCGATCAGTTCACTTCGGGCTCGGCAGGGTGTCGAGCAGGATCTCTATCTATTGGTCGAGC
>JBBSGQ010000269.1:0-5497 GCA_038253965.1 Acidimicrobiales bacterium
CGCGCCACCCGAGCCCGCAGCCGTTGCCGCACCGCTCGACGACACCAACGGCAACACGACGACCGCGACCAGCAACACCACAACCATCAACAACGACATCGGCGCCCGGCGCGCCACCCCATGACCACTCGCCGACCGACCGGACCGACCGCGGCTGATTGGATCCGAAGAGCACGTGCCGGCAGGTAGCGCAACAGCAACGCCGTCACAGTGAGCGTTCAGCAGCAGTGGGATGGCCGAGGTCGACGACGATCCAATCTGCCCCGCCACCAGTACCCCCGAACGAGTCTCCAACGCCTCACCTTGGTCCAGCGGGCCCAGCCAGAAGGTCTCAACGCACGCCGACCTTGGGATGACACCCGACGGACCGAACCGTGACCCACCTCGAGAGGAGGAAGGCGCCCGTCCGTCAGCTGTCACCCCGACCATAGCGTCCCCTGCGTCCGGTTCGTCCGGTCCTTCGATGGGGCCAACCTCATGACCGGCCAAGTCCCTTAGCCGAGGTCGGCGCAGGCGATCTTGTTGGCGGTGGAGGGGAGCGAGAGGTCGTGCACGACGACCGACACTGCGTTCGTCCCGGCCGTGTAGTCCGCGACGGCCCGTTCATTCGCGATGCCGGCTGCGTTCGCTTCGAACGGTGCACCGCCGAGCCAGATCTCGTTCGGGGGGACGGCAGGGCCGGCCGGGTCGAGCTTGTAATGACCGTCCGCCGCACCGACGCCACATGGCGCGGCGTGGACGTGCGATGCGTACTGGCCTCCCGGTGCGAGCCCCGACACGTGCAGCGACACGATCGTGGCCCCGCTGCCGGTCCGGACCATCTGAGCGTGACCGCCGACCGTGCCTCCCGCACCTGCGGCGAACGGGGTGAGCTCACCGCGTGTCACCTCTGCTCCGCCGGAGGAACCCGCTGGGTTCGCGGCGAAGAGGATGGCTGCGCCGACGACGATCGATCCTGCCCAACGCGCTGACTTGGTCCTGGTGTTCATGCTCGATGCCCTTCGTTCGGGAGATGCTGTGCCTCGGGCCGGTTGACCCGTTCACCCCGACAGACGCACGAAGGGTCCGGGCGGGTGACAGGCACCTTTGAGGCATTGGCGTCATGTTCCCTGCGATCAGTGGTCACCCGCCGTGGGAGGATCCCGGGATGGACGGTGACGTGTGGGGCGCGCGCATCCGCGCCGCGCTGGTCGCCGCCTGTCACCCGCCGGTTCGCCTCGCTTCGTCTGTCGAGGCGATGGCTGTCATGGAACTGGCCGCCCCGTGGTTCATGTCGGACACGGTGCCGCGCGACCTCGACGCAGGCGTGCTTCCTGGCTCGGATCTCGCGGCTCGGATCGCCACCGATCGGCTCGTGGTGGCCTTGTTCGAGCAGGAGGGTCAGTCGCTGGTCCGCTTGGCTCGGCTGTTCGTCGACGATCGGAACGCGGCCGAGGATCTCGTGCAAGAGGCGTTCATCCGTCTAGCGCGCTCGGCCCATCGGATCAAGGACGAGTCGAAGGCCGCTGCGTACCTCAGGTCCATCGTGTTGAACCTCGCTCGTGACAGCAATCGCCGGGGGCTGGTCTCGCTGCGCCATCACCTGCCGCTGGATGACCGTCGGGCGTCGACCGAGGACGTGATCGAGCTGCAGGAAGACCAACACGAGGTGATCGACGCCTTGCGCGATCTCCCGCAGCGCCAACGCAACGCACTCGTCCTCCGCTATTACCAGGACCTCGGGATCGATGACATCGCCGCTGCGATGGGGATCTCCCGCAACTCGGTCAAGACGCATCTCCAACGCGGCCTCGCGGCGCTCGAGCAACGGCTCGGGGACGCGACCGAGCGAGTCGCTGAGCCGGAGGTGACCCTGTGACGATCGTGGAGCAGCGGCTCCGCGACGCGCTTGTCGAGGAAGCGGAGGCGCTCGACGAGAGCGACGACTTGTTCGCGCGGGTCGCTCTCAGCATCGAAGACGATCAACGCCTGCGCCGTCAACGTCATCGCCGGATCGCGGTGGTCGGCTGTCTTGTCGGCGCAGTTGTCGCGGTCGTCTTCGCCACTACCGAACGGACGAAGGGAGAATTCGTAATGGACTGGTGGTTGTTGGAGCTGATGTGGTTTGTCGGGATGGTGGTCCTGGCTCTGTGGCTGGGGCCCTTCATCCGACGGTTCGGGAAGAGCTACGCGGCCGACGTCTTCCGAGCGAATCCACGGACGGGCAAGAGCTTCATCGTGCTGATGGACGTGGCCTACTACCTGATCTTCTTCGCGTTCATCCTCTTCACGGTGCACTTCGAGCCCGACAAGGGGTGGGGCGAGACGGTGAGCGCCAACCAGCTACGCGCGGTCACGGTCCGTTTCGGCGGGATCCTGCTCATCGTCGGGGTCCTGCACGGGCTGAACGTGCTGATGCTGCCGATGATCGGCCGGGTCCTCACGCTGAACCGGCGCCTCGATGAGAACACACCTCCGCCCGCAGCGCGCGCCCCCCACGACTGACCTGCGTCATGCTCCGATCGAGCCTCGACCACCGACATCTGGGGCGAACCAGGTGGCTAGGCCCCATCGGCCGGGTGGCGAGCCTGTTGCTCGGCGTCGGGCTCATCGGGCTGAACGTGATAGCGGCGGGTGGATCGGCGCGCGCCACGACTCTCGGTCCCGAGGTCACAGTGGAGGCCGACGACAGTGACTCGTTCCCTGACTCCTACGACGTCGCCGACGGTCTCGAGCCCGGTTCTGTGCTTCGGATGAGGGTGCACGGGTTCGAGCCGTCCACGAGTGCGATCGCCGAGCAGTGTGTACTGGCCGCCCGGCGGTGCGGCAATCAAATCCCTGTGCAGTTCGACGGGGACGGCGAAGCGCAGTTCCAGTACCTCGTAAACGACGAGTTCCTGGCCTCGCGCGCACAGTCCGGCCGATGTCGCGCCAACGCCGCCCCATGCACGATCGTCGTGCGCTCGAACGACGACCACACGCACGGCCAGATCCAGACCATCTTCCTCGACAAGATCCCACCCCCAGGGCGCGTCGAGGTGACGCCGTCGCGCGGCCTCTCTCTCGATGGCGAGACGGTGACCGTCGCGGTCCACGACTATCCGTCCGGCGCCCAGGTGACCGCCATGCTCTGCGCAGCACCGGACGCCACCGGGCCGCGCTGCGGCGCGCCCGGCCCCTCGGCTCCGCTCGTGGTCGGGCGTGACGGCACGGGCCGCACGCAACTAGTCATCGAACCGAGTCGGGTCGGAGGCGACCAGGTCCGTTGCCACCGGGGCGACGACTGCGGGATCTCGGTCGCGTCCGACAACGTGTTTGCTCGGGCGCCCGTCGTGCCCATCTCCTTCGCAGCGCCACCGGGCGCCGCCTATGACCCGACGCGACTCGCGCTCGGCCTCGGACTCGCCGCCGTCGTCATCGTGACCGCGGCGTGGCTGATCCTGCGTACCGACTGGTCAGCAGTCGGCGAGGCTGCGGCGCCCGAGATCGACACAGCGGACTATGCCGACCTCGATGCGATCATCGCCGCCCTGCCCCCTGAAGAAGACGAGAGCGTCTCCAACCACTGATCGTCGGCGCTGAGACTTCTACATCGCTTCGTCACCCGCGCCGGCCTGAGCATCGTCTGTCCGGCAAACAACAGAACCGGGAGGCGACCTGCATGGGCGCGAACGTCATCGAGATCGAAGGGCTCGCCAAGGTGTACCGCCGCCGCAAAGGGCGCACGGTCGCTGTCGACGGGCTCGACCTGGCCGTGCCCGAGGGCGGGGTGTTCGGCTTCCTCGGACCCAACGGATCGGGCAAGACGACGACGATCCGCTGTGTGCTCGGCCTCGCACGGCCCACGAAAGGGTCGGTGCGCCTGCTCGGCCGGCCGGTGCCCGAGGGCCTGGCTCAATCCATCCGCCAGGTCGGGGCCATCGTGGAGTCGCCGGCCCTGTTCCCCACGATGAGCGGCCGGGACAACCTGAAGCTGCTCGGCGCGATCGATCGCATCGGCGCCAAGCGGGTGGACGACGTCCTTGCCGAGGTCGGGCTCTCCGAGCGTGCCGGTGATCAGGTGAAGAAGTACTCGCTCGGCATGCGTCAGCGACTCGCGCTCGCCGCTGCGCTGCTCAAAGACCCAGCATTGCTCATCCTGGACGAGCCGGCGAACGGCCTGGACCCGGCCGGGATGCGCAGCGTGCGCGAGCTCGTCGGACGGTTGGCGAGCGAAGGGCGGACCGTGTTCGTGTCGAGCCACCTGCTCGCCGAGATACAGCAGACCTGTGACCGGGTCGCCATCTTGCACCGGGGCCGCTGTGTCACCAGCGGCACCGTGGCCGAGGTGAGCGCGGCGGCGGGACACGGCGCGGCCATGCTCGTGACCGTCGACGATCTCCCGGGTGCCCTCGCGGTGCTGGATCGCGCCGGCATCCCGGCCCAGCGCTGCAACGGTCAGCTCCGCGTCGCGGTGCCACCACCGGAGGCGGCGCGCATCAGCAAAACGCTCGGCGAGCACGGCCACTGGGTCTGCGACCTCCGACCCGAGGAACGCAGCCTCGAAGACCTGTTTCTCGAGGTCACAGACGACCGTGCCGGCGTTCCGGCTCTAGAGGAGGTCGGCGCATGAACCTGCTTGCGGTCGAGATGCGCCGGACCCTGCGCCGGCGAGTGGTGCGCGTGCTGATCGTGCTCGCGCTCGTCGGGTGTGCGTTCGCCGGCGTGGTCGCGTTCCTCGGTTCGAGTGGCAAGACGCTCGCCGAGCTCCACCCGCACGGCGATCTGCATCCCGCCGTGCTCACAGACTGGTGGGTGTCCGCAAAGTCCGACGGTGCGGTGGTCATCGCAACGCTCTTTCTCCTGCTCGGAGGGCTGTTCGGTGGTGCATCCGTCGCAGGCGCCGAGTGGCGAGCCGGCACGATCACGACCCTGCTCACCTGGGAACCCCGACGCATCCGGCTCAGCGTCGCCCGCACGGCGGCATGCGGCATCCTCGCGTTCGTCATCGCACTCGTCCTGCAGGTGATCTTCCTTGCCTCGTTCGTGCCGGCCGTGCTCGCCAACGGCACCACCACCGGGACCGACATCGATTGGTGGCTGTCGCTGGCGCTCGTCATCGTCCGCACCGCGCTCCTCACATCGATCGCCACGGTGCTGGCTGTCGCGCTTGGCACCCTGGGTCGTAACACTGCGTTCGCGCTCGGGGCCGTGTTCATGTGGATGGCCGTGATC
Organism: Acidimicrobiales bacterium; assembly: GCA_038253965.1. Lineage (GTDB taxonomy): Bacteria > Actinomycetota > Acidimicrobiia > Acidimicrobiales > Iamiaceae > JBBSGQ01. The sequence continues at coordinate 5,194 of JBBSGQ010000269.1, forward strand.
GAGAACGTCATCCGAGGGCTGCGACCCGGCTGGGCCCAGTATCTCTGGGGTGAGAACATCGGCACGGTCGTCCCGTGGAAACAGATGAAGGATGTGGACTTCACCCGCGGCCCACTGCTCGCGCTGGGCACCCTCCTCCTCTACACCACCCTGATCGTCGTTGCCGGCACCATGACCTTCCGACGCCGCGACATCGCCGGGGCTACCTAGCCGATCCCCTCGGAACCAACGCGACTTCGGCGCCGCGCGTTTCGCGCGTCGGCGACATCTCCACCCAGCTCGCGGAGCGGCCTACTTCGGGTTC
>JBBSGQ010000270.1:0-5496 GCA_038253965.1 Acidimicrobiales bacterium
CGACGGCGATTCGGCCAACCAGTATGTTGAACACAGGCGCCACGATGCAACCTCCAGCCGCCTCGACGGCAGTAGCAGCGTCGTCAGCCGAGTCGACGAGCCAGTTGGGCTCGTACCCATGCTGAGTCGTGAGAACGATCTCCGTTTCGCTCTCGGGCAGCCCGACGACTGCCGACCCGATCGCGTCGTCCGCCATCGCAGCGGATGACCGAGGCGGTCAACGTAGAAGGCGATACCCGCGTCGAGATCGGGCACGCGGAACGTCACGGCGTCGACGTTGCGAAGGAGTGGTGTCGTCATTGCGCCACTGTCGACGATTTCGTGTACCCGTCGCTGAGCGTATGGGTGTCCCTGATCGCCGGGAAGCCGAGGCGGTCGCGTTGAGCCCGTGGGGCTCTCGCAGCGGGTCTACGTTCGTTCCGGTGGCCGGCGAATGGGACCAGGAGACAGAGAATTGGCTTCGATGGGCTCGGACGCCCGGGTTCGACGCGTACTGGCACTACCGAGACGCGTTCTTCGACTCAGTTCTTCCACCGCCTGGCACCCGAACGCTCGAAGTCGGATGCGGCGAAGGGCGCGTCGCGCGTGACCTCGCCGAGCGAGGACATCAAGTCACGGCGCTCGACAACGCAGCCGGTCTCCTCCGGCACGCTCGTGACGCAGACGCCACAGGTTCCTACCTCGCGGCTGAAGGCGTTCATCTCCCTCTTCGTTCCGGGTGCTTCGACCTGGTGGTCGCTTACAACGCGCTTCAGGTCGTCGACGACATGCGGGGCACCGTTCGCGAGTGCGCGCGAGTGCTCCGGCCCGGCGGCCACCTCTGCGTCTGCGTCGCACACCCGCTCACCGACATGGGCGACTGGGTCGACGACACCGACCCTCCAAGGTTCACCGTCAGATCCACGTACTTCGAGAAGACACGAGTCGAAGAAACGGTTGAGCGCGATGGACTCCGTATGACCTTCCGAGGATGGACATACACGCTCGAGCAGTACGCGCTCGCGCTCAACGACGCCGAGTTCGCCATCGAGGTCATCCATGAACCAACGACGACATCAACCAGTCGCGACAAGCGCTGGTCAACGCTGCCGCTGTTCATGAACGTGAGGGCCGTGAAGCGGTAGCCGGCACCATTGGCTCACTACCCATACCGCTGGCTGGCGGGCTGCGGTTGCAAGGACGACGATGGACTCGTTGGGCAGTCCTTGCTTCGTCATCGTTTCCGGCCCGCCGGCCAGCGGGAAGTCCACACTCGCGCCTGCGCTCGCCATCGAGCTCAACGTCCCGTTGATCGCCAAGGACACGATCAAGGATGCGCTCATAGCGGTCCTGCCGGTTCCCGACATCGAGGCGTCTCGGGTGCTCGGGCAGGCCGCGGTTCATGCGATGTTGGCGGTCGCCGCTGCGTCCCCGGTCGGTGCGGTGACCGAGAGCAACTTCTACCGCTCAGTAGCTCGTCAAGAGCTGCTCAGGCTCCCCGGCACGACCGTGGAGGTGTTCTGCCGATGCGACGCATCCGTCGCGGCCGACCGGCACGAACCCGGATCGGAACCCGCCATCCCGGGCACTTCGATTCAGTCCGGACGCCGGATGGGCTGTGGAACGACGAGGTGAGCGAACCTGTCGCGGGCGGATGGCCGCTCCTGGAAGTCGACACCAACCAGCCCGTCGATGTCGGCCGGGTGGTCGCGTTCCTCCGAAGCATGTGTTGATACTCGCCTGACGTCGGCTGACCGCTGCGGGCTGCCTGGCAACGGTGTGGCACGGTTTGCCCATGCTGGATCTCCATGTTCACGTGTGGCCGCACGAGCCGGGCGTAGCAACCCCGACCTTCGCGCTGCTGGAACGCTGGTGCGGCGAGGCGACGGCGAAGGGCGTCGACCAGATCGCCATCACCGAGCATTCGCACCGCTTCACCCGCATCGTCGAAGCAGTGCTCCCGCACTGGCAGCGCTCTCGACACGGAGCAGTTGCCGACGCCACCATGCACGTCCTCGACGTCGAGGGCGGAGCCGATCTCGACGCCTACGTCGACGCACTGCTCCAGGCCCAAGACCAGGGACTCCCAATCCTGGTCGGCCTCGAGGTCGACCACCTGCTCGGCACCGGCGATGTCATGGCCAACGTCCTCGCCGACTACCCGTTCGACGTGCTCCTCGGATCGGTCCACTGGCTCGACGAGTGGCTCTTCGACGCCTACGGCACACCGGCCTTCGCCGCCGTATGGAACGAGCGCGACACCGACTCGGTGTTCGCTCAGTACGTCGACTCGGTGCTCGAACTTGCCCAGTCCGGGACCGTCGACGTGCTCGCCCACCTCGACGTCATCAAGGTCGCCGGCCACCGCGCCCCTCGGCTGCGGGAGCACGAAGACCGTCTCATCGAGGGCCTCTCGCCGGACGACGTCGTCATCGAGCTGTCCTCCGCCGGGCTACGCAAGCCGGTGGCCGACACCTACCCGTCGTCGCTCCTCCTCGATCGAGTGCTCGACGCGGGATTCGAGCTAACGGCCGCCTCAGATGCCCACTCGATCGAGCACATCGGTTGGGCGTTCGAACGCCTCGTCGCAGAGCTCGACGCACGAGCGGTCCGCACCCTCACAACCTTCAACCGTCGGCAGCGACAGCGCTACTCACGATAAGAGGGCACCCCTGCGGGCGATGCGGACCATCCCCACATCGCGGCTACGCCGCCTTCTCCCAGATCGAGATGTGGCTGCGGCTGTCCGCCGTGAAGGGCTCACCCCTCCATCCGCTCCACCTGTCTCGCGACACCATCCCTGCGAGGCGCGCCATGAGGTCCAACTCGGATGGCCAAACGTAGCGGTGTGGCGAGGAGAAGGTCTTCAGTTCGCCCTCGATCACCCACCAGTGCCGGGAGACTTCGGTCTGATTGACGACGTCGTACTCGCCCACGCCGATGTGGGTGGGAGTCGCAGTGAAGACGTGAGACTTCTCACCTGGCGGGATGCGCCGCAGCTCGGGAATGTAGTTCTCGATGACGAACACTCCGCCGGGCTCGAGGTGTCTGGCGGCGTTACGGAAACTTTCGACCTGCTCGTCTTGACTCGTCAGGTTCGTGATCGTGTTGCGCAGGAGGTAGACGAGGCTGAACGTCCCGTCCACTGTGGCGGTTGCGAAGTCGCCACGGGTCACTCCGACGTTCGAGGCACCTTCTTGCGCTTGAAGCTGCCTGATCATCGCCGGTGACAGCTCGATGCCGTGAACAGGAACGCCTCGTTGGCTGAGTGGCAGGCCGATCCGCCCTGTACCGATGCCGAACTCGAGCGCCGCCCCGGTTCCCGTCAAATCAGCCAGAAGGTCGACGACCGGTTCGATCACGGCAGGATCGAACAGTTCCGGCCATAAGATCTCGTAGTGCCGGGCGATCCAGTCGTCGAAGTGAGTCTCCACCACGGCAAAGCATGACAACTGGGGTTGGCCATCTGCGAGGGAGTTCATGTGTCCTCGTCCGTTCCACGGGCAGAGTCGGGCCCTAATCGGTAGTTCGGCCGCTGTCTTGAGGGTGCCTCCAACGCCCGGAGTGAGCGTGACGCCAGTGGGCACATCGGTGACAGGCGATGGGGGATGGTTCTCAGCTTCGGCACTGGATCGGAGGACGCCGTACCGATGAGTTCTTGAGCGGGCGGCCTTGTCTTCTTTGCCGCGAGGCGGTTTCGCTACCTCGGTCGTCAATACCTGTTCCGCCGACGTCAGCCGCGTCCTACGACGTAAACGCAACCGCGCTGCTCAGCCAGCGCGTGCTCGACTTTCTGAGATCCGCTGACGGCCTTGTTGCCAGTGGAGGTCGTTGACGGCATCGTCCGAGCGGGCTCGGAGCTGGTCAGACGGATCGCAGGGATGACCACGCCATCGTCGGTGGGTCAAGAAGGTCCGAGCTGGATCGCCGCGAGGGGTCCCGATCTCCAGGAACCAATCGCGCCTTGGCGTCGTCGGACTCGGTAGTTCGTACCGACGCTCCGGGATGCGGGGCAGGAGGTTGAGCCATGTCGACTCCACGACGGTCGCAGGTGCGGCGAGGGCGCAGCGTCGCCACGCGGTTCGCGGCTCTGCTGTTTGCTATCGGCCTGACGGCCGCGCTGGCTGCGCCGGCGGGCGCATGTGGAGGGCTGGTGGGCGAGAACGGGACGATCAAGCTCGTTCGCACGACGACGCTCGCCGCCTACCACGACGGCGTGGAGCGCTACGTGACGTCGTTCGAGTTCGACGGCAAGGGAAAGTCGGTCGGTTCGATCGTGCCCCTTCCTGGTGTGCCGACCAACGTCAAGCGTGCTGGTGACTGGACCCTGCAGCGCCTCGAACGCGAGGTGGCGCCGCCTGCCCCCGAGCGCCAGGCCTTCGCCTCCTCCACAGCGAAATCGTCGAGAGTCCAGGTCCTTCTGAAGACCAAGATCGATGCTCTCGACATCACCGTGCTGCGCGGTGGCGGCACCGAGGTCGGCAAGTGGGCGGCCAAGAACGGCTTCCTTCTCACGCCCGACGCGCCCGAGGTTCTCGACTTCTACGCCAACCGCAGTCCGGTGTTCATGGCGGCCAAGTTCGACGCCCGACGTGCCCGAGCGCTCGGGCAGACGGCCGGCCAGGGCACACCGATCATGATCACCATGCCGCTCGCCGAGCCCTGGGTACCGCTACGGATCCTGGGCCTGGGCCTGGAGAAGAGCCAGACCGTGCAGGCCGACGTCTTCCTCCTCACCGACGACAAGCCCAAGTTGCTGGCGGGTGGACCAGGCCTCACCTTCGGCCGAAGCGCGCCGGCCAACACGCCACTGCTCGACGACCTGCGCTCCGACAAGGGCATGGGCTGGGTGCCCAAGCAGATGTGGTTCTCGTACCTCAAGGTCGACACCTCAGCCGGTGACCTGGACTACGACCTGGCCATCTCGGATCACCACAATGCCCTTCCCTCGGTGCAGGCCGCGGGCGTCACCGCTCCCGAGGCCCGAACCATCAGCCCGGGCCAGCCCGGCCGTTCGCTCTGGCCGATCACGGTTGGCCTGACGTCTGGTGCCCTGGCATTGTTCACGGTCGTGATGCTGGGTCGCCGGCGGCGCGACACCGACGCGATCCTCGGGCCCGCAGCATGAAGCGGCGGCTCGCGGCGGCGATCGTGGTCGTCCTCGCCACCGCTGCCCCGATCGTGGCCGGCTACGGCTTCGGGGCCGCAGACGCCGGCGAGGCCCACCGGATCCTCGGACCCGGTCTCGTGACCGTGCATGTCGACATCCACTACAGCCACTTCTCGCCTTCGGACCTGCGCGTCTACGACGGGACGCTCGTGCGCTTCGTGATCACCAACCCCGACCCGATCCACCACGAGCTCATCGTCGGGCCCCCATCGGTGCACGCGCACCACGAGGCCGGCCATGAGACGTCCCACCCTCCGGTCCCCGGCGAGGTCTCGGTGGATCCCGGCGACACCGCCCTCACGACCTACCTGTTCGACCAGCCAGGCACCGTGCAGTTCGCCTGCCAC
>JBBSGQ010000271.1:0-5495 GCA_038253965.1 Acidimicrobiales bacterium
GCCTCGACCCGGTCAGCGGCAAGGAACGGCGGACCTGGTATCCCGCGGGCACCGACCGGGCAGGCGCGCAACGCCTCGCAGCGCGACTCGCAGCGCAGGAGCAGGGGCGCGCCGACGCGTCCGGGTCGCTCACCTTCGGCGCCTACCTCACCGGACCGCGGCTGCCGAGCAAGAAGCTCCAACTCGCCGCCAGCACCTACCGCGGCTACCAACGCAACGTGGACCTCCACGTCGTCCCGGCCCTCGGGCGCATCGGTTTGCGGCGGCTCCGCCACCACCACATCGAAGCCCTCTACGACGAGCTCCTCACCCCGAACGCCGATCGGCCGGCGCTGGCGCCCAAGTCCGTCTACGAGATCCACCTCGTCATCCGCGGCCAGCCGACCAGCGTTGCCGGCGTCACCACGAACAGCGACCACCGGCGACGAGGCAGCAGACGGCTCAGCGCGGCGAGGAGCGCACGGTCCTTGGGTTCAAGGCGGCGGTCTCGGATGCTGGCGGCGCAGAACCTCGAGTCGTGACCCAGGATGAGGATCTCGACCTCCTTGGCATCGCGGGAGCGGAACAACAGCAGAAGCAGTTCCATCACACGGCAGACGCCGAGGTAGACGAAGGACCAAATCACGACGTTCTCCCCGCCGACCGACAAGGACCGAGCACGGTAACTCGTTCTTCAGTGGCCACGAACTGCCTGGTCACGAGGGATGGATGAGTTCTGACACCCCACGGGTCTGAGTCGCGAGGGCGTCGAGTTGGGTATCGCCCGCCGTGCCATTCGCGCCCGAGTTGCCGTCAACCGAGTTCGCGCCCTCGACGCCCTTCTGCCCGCTGCAGGCCGTGTCACCGGATTGCACGCTTCCCGTGCCAAGAACGATCCCCGACTCGAACCCGATGATGCTGGTGCCGCCGGTGAAGATGCCGGCACCACAGTTCGATGCCGTGCATGTCACATTCGAGACAGTGATCCCCGAACCGGTCAACGTGGCGGCCAGTAGCGCCGGCGTGGCGCCGGTCTGGTTGAGATCTTGCACCACGAGGCCGGGGCTGGCCGACGCCGGAAGGATCGCTGCTGCTGCCCCGCCGAGAACGATCGCCGCCGCGATGGCGGCGACGAGTCCTTCCCGGAACACGCGGAGCAGTCGGTCCGGCGAGGTGACGGGCGCTCACAACCCACATCTCGCGCTCTGCGCTGCGCGGTCGGCCGTTCCGGCTATGACTGTTGCCCGTCACCGTCGCGCCGAGGGACGGCCATCACAGTGAGGTAGGACGCGCCACATGGGAGTCACCATCGGTCTCATGGCGGCCCTCTTCTTCGGCAGCGGTGATTTCCTCGGCGGACGGGCGTCGCAGGTCGCGCCGGCGCGGTCGGTGCTGCTCGTCTCGCAGGCCAGCGCAGCGCTCGGCGCAGTCGTGCTCGTCCTAGTCATCCACGGCGACCCGATCGGTCTGGACCTCGCGTACGGCGCGGCCGCAGGTGTGGCCAACGGTGTCGGACTCGGCCTCCTGTATCGAGGTCTCGCCAGCGGGAGCATGGGGGTGGTTGCGCCCGTCACCGCGGTCGTCGGGGCCATGGTCCCGGTCGCCTGGGGAATCGCCAGCGGGGAACGGCCGGGGGCAGTCGTGCTCGTCGGCATCGCCATCGCGGTGGGCGCCGGAGGACTGATCTCGCGTGGAGCAGACGACGACGGCGAATCAGTGGGGAACCCGCATGCGCTGCTCATCGCGGTCGCGGCCGGCGCGGCGCTCGGGACCTCGTTCGTGCTGTTCGCTCACACGGGCGAACGGTCGGGCCCGTGGGCCGTGCTCGCTGCGCGGACCACCGCGGTCGCCGGCGCCGCGGTGCTGGCACTGGCCCGGCGGGACTCCGGCGGCTCAGCGCTGTCGGGTCGTGCGGCCGGCATCGCGTTCGGTGCCGGTGCATGTGACGTGCTCGCCACGACCTTCCTCGTCCTGGCCATCCGCGAGGACCTGTCGGTGGTCGTCGCGCCGATCGTGGCGCTCGCGCCGGGGTTCACCGTTCTCTGGGCATGGGCGATGTTGCGTGAGCCGCTCTCGCGGCTGCAGTCTGTCGGTCTGCTCCTGGCACTCTGCGGCCTCGCCATGATCGCGGGTGGCTGACAAACTCCGTGCGTGCCTACACCGCTTCCGATCCCCGATCGTCCGATCAGGCTGGCAGTCGTCGGTCTCGGTCAGATCGCGGAGCTCATGTTGCCGTCGTACCTGACGAGCGACGACGTCGATGTCGTGGCTGCGTGCGATCGAGACCCGGAGCGGCTCGAACGATGGCGCCCCGAGCTGCCCGGCGCGCTGCTGACGACGGAACTGGACGAGCTGTTGCGGGTCGACGCCGACATCGTTGATGTCCTCGTGCCCACGTACCTGCACGCCGAGGTCGCGGTCGCTGTTCTCGACGCCGGCTTCCACCTCCAGCTCCAGAAGCCGATCGCTCGCAGCGCTGAGGACAGCGACCTGATCCTCGCGGCAGCGCGCCGAACTGGCGCGCTTGTCCGGATCCTGGAGGACTACGTGTTCTTCCCGCCGCTGGCCAAGCTGCGAGACATCGTCCGGTCCGGCGAGATCGGTGAGCCCGTCGGGCTGCACATGAAGGTCGTGAACACCGGACGAGGTGGGTGGGACATCATGCCGGCCAGCCTCGAATGGCAGTTCGAGCAGACTCGCGACGGCCGGGGCATGTTGGTGTTCGATCATGGCTGGCACCAGCTCGCCGTCGCGGTGTGGATGTTCGGCCCGATCCGGAAGATCTTCGGATGGATCGGCAGTACCGAGATCGTCCCGGGCCTTGCTCTCGATGCCCCGGCGACACTCGTGTGGGAGCACGAGGGAGGGTTGCGCGGCGTCCTCGACATCACCTTGGCCGTCGACACGTACTTCAAGAGCGAGTTCTACAGCTGCGACGAGCGGGTCGAGGTGACCGGACAGCGGGGCTCGGTCCGTTGCAACCGTATCTCGAGCTTCGGACGTCAGGAGCCGTCGGTCGAGGTCTACCGCGAAGGCGAGATCCACTCCTTCCACGCGATCACCGAGGGCGGCGACGCCGGCTTCGCCGCGTCCACCGCCCGCATGGTCGAGTTGCTTCGCGGCAAGGAAGCGGAACCGCTGATGAGCGTTGACATGGCTCAGATGGTGCTGGACGCCCTGCTGTGTGGACTCGAATCGGCGAGGGTCGGCGCGCCGCTCGACGTCCCGACGACCCGGGTGACGTCGACCAAGCGGTGAAGCGCAGAAGCCAGCTGCCCGCCACGGTCATGGAGGCCAGTCGCGGCACCAGGCTCCAGAAATGGCCGACGCCCGGCGCTACCGTTTCGGCGATGTACCCGGGGGCGCATGCGAGGGACATCCGGACCAGCCGGCGCTGATCATGGCCAGCGGCCGACCCAGCGTTCTGCGAAGGCATTTGCGTTCGGCGCCCGGACCGGGGTGCGCACGACCTGGGCGCCGATCGAAGCCCAGACGTCGTCGAAGGACCGGGTGAACTTGGCGTCGCGGTCACGGATGAGGTGACCCACGACCCGCCCGGCCTTCTCCAACGCGGTGGCCAGGTTGCGGGCCTGTTGAGTAACCCACTGGCCCGTGGGGTGGATGCCGCATAGGTGGACCCGTCGAGTCTCGACCTCGATGGAGAACAGGACGTAGTAGCGGGTGAGCCATACCGTGTCGACGTAGAAGAAGTCACAAGCCACGATGACCGCGGCCTGTTGGGCAAGGAACGATCGCCATGTCGTGGAGCTCCGGCGCGGCGCGGGGTGGATGCCGTTGGCCCGCAGCACCCGACGGATCGACGAGGCTGATACTCCGAAGCCGACGTGGGCCAATTCGCCCTTGATGCGCTCGTAGCCCCAACGTGGGTTGTCGCTGGCCAGTCGCACAATCAACGTCTGGAGTTCTGCCGACACCGGCGGACGTCCCTTCGGGGTGTTCGGGTAGGTCCAGTGACGGCTGACCATGCGGCGATGCCAACCGAGCAGCGTTGCCGGCCGGACCACGAACACCGACCAGCGGCGACGGGGCAGTAGACGACCCAGCGCGGCCAGCAGTGCCCGGTCCTTGGGCTCCAGGCGCGAGCTCGGCTGCTTACGGCGCAAGACTTCGAGCTCATGGCGCAGCACAAGGATCTCCACCTCTCCTTGGCGTCAGACGACCACACACAACAGCACAAGTTCCATGGTGCGGCCCACGGCCAATTAGACGAACGACCAGACCACGACGCCCTCCCGGGCAACAGGACCGGGCACGGTAGCTCGTGTCACCGGTCGCGAAGCCCTGGTCAAACACGGTGAAACGAGTTCTGAGCCCCCACGGGCGACTTTCCATCGCCGCAGCAAGTTGCCCTGTCAGGGCTCGACTCGTCCGTCGCTCCGCGCCACCAGTGAAGACGCTCGATCATCTCGTTGTCGATCGTCCCGAGGCAGACCGCGTTGATGCGGATGCCGGCGTTGGCGTAATCGAGCGCTGCGCGCTTGGTGAGGCCGACCTCGAGGCCGTAGGCGCCACTGCCACGGAGCCCTCCACGCCAGCCGGGAGGACCTTTCGACGATCGCTCCGCCACCGCGCAAGCAAGGTACGGGCTGATCCGCCTCGACGGATGGGTCTACGCCGTCGAGGCGTCGGCGACGCCAGTTCCATGGAACTCGAGCAGCAAGAGGGTCGCGTCGTCGCTCAGTCCCGCGCCGTTGTACGCGACGATCGACGTGGACAGCCGCCGGACCGTCTCGGCCGGTTCGGCGCCTTCCTGCACAGCCACGGCGAGGTGGTCGATCAGCCGTGGGACGCCGAACGACTCGCCTGTCGGCGAGCGGCTCTCTACCGCGCCGTCGGTGTAGAACAGCACGCTGTCGCCGGGCTGGAGCTGTTCGACCGCGATCTCCGCCACGGTTCCTCCGAGGCCCATGGGCAACGATGGCCGGCAATCCAGCTCGCGGACATGACCGTCGCGCACCAGGAGGGGCAGCGGGTGTCCTGCGTTCAGCCACGACAGCCGTCCGGAGAGCACATCGAGCCCACCGATCTGGCCAGTCACGAACGAGTGGCCGCCGAACTGGCCCTTCAGGACCGAGCCCGCCTCCGCGTATGCCTCCGACATGCTTCGACCCTCACGGCGACAGTTGCGCAGGGCGTTGATCACCCCGACCGACAACAGCACAGCCGGCATGCCGTGACCGACGGCATCGATGATCGCGAACTGGAGCCCGCCAGGCTCGACCGCGTAGTCGAAGGAATCGCCCCCGATGGAATACGCCGGCTCCAGGATGCCGCTCAGAGCGACGCCATCTGTCGCGCACGCCAACGGCGGGAGGAGGCCCCACTGAATCTCGGCCGCGGGCGACAGGCTCTCCCTGCGCCGGCTCTGCAAGACAGCGTCGGTGTACCGCCGCTTGCTGATGAGCAGCAGGACGAGCAGCTGCACGACTGGCGCGGCGAGGGCAGCGGCGTGGTCGTCCCAATGGCTGTGGGTCAGCTCGAGCACGCCGACGCGC
>JBBSGQ010000272.1:0-5466 GCA_038253965.1 Acidimicrobiales bacterium
AGGAGGACAAGGACGGGCGACTGATCCTGTCCAAGAAGCGGGCCCAATACGAACGGGCCTGGGGCGACATCGAACGCAAGAAGGAAGAGGACGGCGTCGTGTCCGGCCCCGTCATCGAAGTGGTCAAGGGCGGCCTGATCATCGACATCGGTCTGCGCGGCTTCCTGCCCGCCTCGCTCGTCGAGTTGCGTCGGGTCCGCGACCTGGCGCCGTACGTCGGTCGCACGCTCGAAGCCAAGATCATCGAGCTAGACAAGAACCGCAACAACGTCGTGCTGTCCCGCCGGGCGTGGTTGGAGGAGACCCAGAAGGAGCAGCGCGAGGAGTTCCTCGAGAACCTCAAGCCGGGCGAGACCCGCTCGGGTGTCGTGTCGAGCGTCGTCAACTTCGGCGCCTTTGTCGACCTCGGCGGCATGGACGGCCTCGTCCACGTGTCGGAGCTGTCGTGGAAGCACGTCGACCATCCCGGCTCGGTGGTCGCGGTCGGCGACGAGATCACCGTGCAGGTCCTCGAGGTCGACCTCGACCGCGAGCGGATCAGCCTCTCGCTCAAAGCCACCCAGCAGGATCCCTGGCAGGAGTTCGCGTCCAGCCACCGCGTCGGCGAGCTCGTGTACGGCCGGGTCACCAAGCTCGTGCCGTTCGGCGCTTTCGTCCAGGTCGGCGACGGGATCGAGGGTCTCGTGCACATCTCGGAGATGTCGGCTCACCACGTCGATCTTCCCGAACAGGTGGTCACCCCCGGCGAGGAGCTCTGGGTGAAGATCATCGACCTCGACCTCCAGCGCCGTCGGATAAGCCTGTCGATCAAGCAGGCAGCCGAAGGTGGTGTCGTCGCCTCGGAGTACCAGGAGCACTTCGGCGAGCACGCCTACGACGACGAGGGCAACTACATCGGCCCGACCGACACCGAGGCCCATGAAGCCTGGGCCGAGTACTACGCGGAGCACGGCGACACACCTCCGACAGATGTTGCGGCAGCGACCGCCGGGGACGGCGAGGCCTCCGACGAACCCGCTGCGCACGATCCGGGAGGTGACACCCTCACCATCGGCGAGGAGGCCGTCACGCCCCTCGACCCTGACGTTCCCGAGGGCCCGGACGCACCAGTTGGCCCGGACACGCCCGCTGATCCGGACGCCGCCGCGCCGAGTTGAGAGCGCTCGTGCTCAGCAACCGGGTCGAGTCCGAGCGTTTCGGCGCGATTCGTCGTCGGCCGCAATGAGCCCCGGCTCCTCCGAGCGCTCGAGACCCGGTGATACGGCGACCGACGACGGGCCCGCTCAGCCGTGCAGGGTCATCACCGTCTTCTCACCGAAGGGCGGTGCAGGACGGTCGGTGGTGGCCAGCAACGTTGCGGTGCTGCTGGCGACACGGTCCAGCAGGCCGGTCGTGCTGATCGACGGCGACCTCCAGTTCGGTGACATCGCCGTGATGCTCAAGCTCGCTCCGCAGCTCACGGTCGTCGACGCCGTCCAGTCGATCGACGGCCTTGACATCAAACTGCTACGGGCGATGCTGACGCGGCATCTGACCTCCGGGCTGCTGGTGCTGGCGGCTCCGTTCGAGCCGGCGTTCGCCGATCAGATCGGCCCGGGCCAGATGCATCGCATCATCGCGCTCTTGCGAACCCTCTGTGACTACGTGTTGATCGATACGCCGGCGGCTTTCAACGATGTCGTCTTCGGCCTGGTCGAGGACAGCGACGACGTGGTGCTCGTGGCCGGGCCGGACATACCCAACCTCAAGAACGCGAAGATCGGACTGCAGACGCTGCGACTGCTGAACACGCCTGTGTCGCGGATCCTTCTGGCGGTCAACCGGGCCGATCCCAAGGTCAGGATCGACGTGAACGAGGTGGAGCGGACCCTCGAGCTGAGCGCGGCGTGCGTCATCCCGAACGACGTGCTCGTCTCCCAGTCGGTCAACCAGGGAAGGCCTGTCGTGCTCGAGTCGCCGAAGGCTGGCGCCTCCCGAGCCATCGAGCGCCTCGCTGATCTCCTCGCGCCGGCCGTCGGCGGAGCCGCCGGCAGGGTTTAGCCTCCGCCGTCGTGCCTGCCTCGCAACGCTTTCAGGCCCCCAAGGGCACCCAGGATGTCCTTCCGCCTGAATCGGCGCGCTGGGAAGCACTGTTGACGAAGTATGCCGGCATCGTGGAACGGGCCGGCTACGGGCTCCTGTTGTCGCCGCTGTTCGAGGACGCGGCTCTGTACCAACGCGAGTCCGAGGGCGCCGACGCAGTTCGCAAGGAGATGTACGACTTCGAGGACAAAGGCGGCCGGCGCGTCGCGCTCCGTCCCGAAGGCACCGCCTCGGTGGTGCGAGCGTTCGTCCAGCATCGGCCCCTCCTGCCGTGGAAGGTCTGGTATGCGACCCCGGAGTTCCGATACGAGAACGTCCAGGCCGGCCGGTATCGACAGCACCACCAGGTGGGGCTCGAGGCCCTCGGCTCGAACGACCCCGATGTCGATGTCGAGGTGATCACCCTCGGCTGGGAGTTCCTCGCTGCCCTCGGCCTCCGTCAGGTCGACCTGCTGATCAACTCGATGGGCACGGCGGCGGACCGGGTCGGCTATGTCGAGGTGCTGCGAACGTGGCTGTCGGAGCATCGGGGTGACCTCGACGTCGAGGACCGCGACCGCGTCGACGCTCATCCGATGCGGGTCCTCGACAGCAAGCGGGACGCGACCCGAGAGGTGACTGCTGACGCGCCCCGGATCACCGAGCATCTTTCTCCGGAGAGCCACGCCCACTTCGACGCAGTGCAAGCCGGCCTCGGCGCGATGGGTATCCCGTTCGCGCTGGAGCCCCGGCTGGTGCGCGGGTTCGACTACTACACCCACACGACCTTCGAGCTCGTGTCGAACGCGCTCGAGAACGCGCAGGCCACAGTGCTCGGCGGCGGTCGCTATGACGGGTTGGTCGAGGAGATCGGTGGACCGCCGACCCCTGGCGTCGGGTTCGGGTGCGGCATCGAGCGGGTCCTGCTCACGTGCGACGCCGAGGGGGTCTTCCCGGTCCCGTCGAGGCTCCTTGACGTGTTCGTGGTCGACGTGGTCGGCGGCGGTGAGGCACGACGCCTGGCCACAGAGTTGCGGCGAGCCGGTCTGCGAGCCGACCGGTCGTTTGATCACAAGGGCATGCGCGCTCAGATGAAGGCGGCTGACCGGTCTGGCGCGTCGGTCGCGCTGATCATCGGTGAACAGGAGCAGATCGATGGTGAGGTGTCTGTTCGACCGCTGCGAGCCGAGTTCGGTGCCTCCCAGGACACGATCGCTCGTGACGCAGTCGTCGACCACGTTCGCAGGTTGACGGAGGGGTCATGACCCGGGCGACCGGCCTGCGGACCGACGCATGTGGTGATCTGCGCAGCACAGACGTCGGTCGTGAGGTGGCAGTGTGCGGGTGGGTCGCTCGCCGTCGCGAGCACAGCCAGCACCTCGCTTTCGTCGACGTCCGCGACCGGACAGGCATCGTGCAGTGTGTTGTCGACGGAGCGGCGGACCTTCGAGCTGAGTACGTCGTGCGCATCACAGGCACAGTGCGGGCCCGACCGGACGGGACTGCGAACTCGAACCTGCCAACCGGCGACATCGAGGTAGGGGACTGCCGGGTCGAGATCCTCTCTGAGGCCGAGCCTCCGCCATTCCCGCTCGATGCTCGCGCGGACGACGTCGACGAGACCACGCGGCTCCGTTACCGGTACCTCGACCTGCGCCGGGATCGCATGCAACGCAACCTCCGGGTTCGGGCTGCAGTCAACTCGGCCATCCGGCGGGCGATGGAGCGCCAGGACTTCGTCGAGGTCGAGACGCCGATGTTGATGCCCTCCACCCCCGAGGGCGCGCGCGAGTTCCTGGTGCCGAGCCGGCAGTCGCCCGGCGAGTTCTACGCGCTGCCGCAGAGCCCGCAGCTGTTCAAGCAGCTGCTGATGGTCGGCGGCGTCGACCGCTACTACCAGATCGCCCGATGCCTGCGCGACGAGGACCCGCGAGCCGATCGTCAGTTCGAGTTCACCCAACTCGACGTCGAGGCCAGCTTCGTCACCCAGGAGGACGTCTTCGCCTTCATCTCCGAGGCGGTGCTCGACGCCGCCGAGACGGTGACCGGTGAACGGCCGCCAACCATCGAACGGATCACCTGGCATGACTCGATGGATCGCTTCGGCGTGGACAAGCCGGACCTCCGTTTCGGCATGGAGCTCACCGACCTGACGAGCGTGTTCAGCGGCACCGGGTTCAACGCGTTCAAAGCGCCGTGCGTCAAGGGCGTTCGGGTCGCTGGTGGGTCGGCCGAGTACGGCCGCAACCGGCTCGATGCCCTCACCGATCGGGCCAAGGCGCTCGGTGCCAAAGGCCTTGTCTGGATGCGGGTCGGGGAGAACGGCGAGCTCACGTCACCGGTAGCGAAGTTCGTGTCCGAGGCCGAGCAGGCTGCGCTGTGCACCACAATGGGTGCGGAACCCGGGGATCTGCTGCTGCTGGTGGCCGATGAGTGGATGTCGGTGTGCGACGTCCTCGGCCAGCTTCGCAACGATCTCGGACGCCCGCCCGTCTACGAAGGGCCGTACCGCTACGTGTGGGTGGTGGACTTCCCGATGTTCGTCGGCCGCGACGAGCGGGGCCATCCCCAGCCAGCTCACCACCCGTTCACCCGTCCCCATCCGGACGATCTCGATGAGCTCGAGTCCGACCCGATGTCGGCGCGCAGCCAGGCCTATGACCTCGTCCTCAACGGTTGGGAGCTCGGGTCGGGCAGCATCCGGATCCACGAGGCCGACCTGCAGCAGCGCATCTTCGATCTGCTCGGCATCGACGAGGAGGAGGCCAACCTCCGGTTCGGGTTCTTCCTGAGCCCGTTCCGCTACGGCGCGCCGCCGCACGGCGGGTTCGCGATCGGCATCGACCGGCTCGCCGCCATCCTCGCCGGCGAGGAGAGCATCCGCGAGGTCATAGCGTTCCCCAAGCCGCAGTCAGGCGTGGACCCCATGACCGGGGCGCCGACCGCTGTCGATCCTCGCCGGCTCGCAGAGCTCGGTGTGAAGCTGCTCCCCAGATCGATCTGACGCCGGCGGGCTCCGGCAAGCCTCTGCCCCCCGGACCCCCGCCGGGCGGGCCGATCGGCGGATCGGCGACGTAGGTAGCCTCCGTTCGTGTCCCACCGCCGACCTCGTCGACCCTCGCGTCATGGCTGACGACCTGTTCGCCGCAGCAGCAGAGGGTCGGCTGGCACGCCAGGCGCCACTGGCCGACCGGATGCGGCCGACCAGGCTCGACGAGATCGTCGGTCAGGGAAAGCTCCTCGACCCGGGCCAGCCGCTGCGGGTGCTCATCGAAGCTGACCGCCTGTCGTCGGTGATCCTGTGGGGGCCGCCGGGCACCGGCAAGACGACCCTGGCGATGGTCATCGCCCGCAGCACCCGGCGCCGCTTCCGCGAGCTGTCGGCGGTGACCGCCGGCGTCAGGG
>JBBSGQ010000273.1:0-5395 GCA_038253965.1 Acidimicrobiales bacterium
GAGCACCCGACCATCGAGGAATGGCGAGCGCTGGCCACCAAGGACCTGAAGGGCACCGATCCCGATTCGCTGGTCCGCACCCGGCCCGAGGGCATCGACGTCAAGCCCCTCTACACCGCAGCCGACCTCGAGCCGGTCGACGTCGACACGTTGCCCGGGTTCGCCCCGTTCACCCGCGGCGTGCGGGCCACGATGTACGCCAACCGGCCGTGGACCCTGCGCCAGTACGCCGGGTTCTCCACCGCCGAGGAGTCCAACGCCTTCTACCGGCGCAACCTGGCCGCCGGCCAACAGGGCGTGTCGGTGGCGTTCGACCTGGCCACCCACCGGGGCTACGACTCCGACCACCCCCGGGTGGAAGGCGACGTCGGCAAGGCGGGCGTGGCCATCGACTCGGTCGAGGACATGAAGATCCTCTTCGACGGGATCCCCCTGGAGAAGATGTCGGTATCGATGACGATGAACGGAGCCGTCCTCCCCGTTCTCGCGTCGTTCATCGTGGCCGGCGAGGAGCAGGGCGTCGATCAGAGCCAGCTCAGCGGCACCATCCAGAACGACATCCTCAAAGAGTTCATGGTCCGCAACACCTACATATATCCGCCCGGTCCGAGCATGCGCATCGTCGCCGACATCATCGAGCACACGGCCCACCACATGCCCCGGTTCAACTCGATCTCGATCTCCGGCTACCACATGCAGGAAGCCGGGGCCACTGCGGACCAGGAGTTGGCGTTCACCATCGCTGACGGCCTG
Source organism: Acidimicrobiales bacterium (assembly GCA_038253965.1). Classification (GTDB taxonomy): domain Bacteria; phylum Actinomycetota; class Acidimicrobiia; order Acidimicrobiales; family Iamiaceae; genus JBBSGQ01. The sequence goes on from JBBSGQ010000273.1 coordinate 754, forward strand.
GAGTACGCCCGCTTCGCCATCGGCCGCGGCCTCGATGTCGACCACTTCGCCGGTCGGCTCAGCTTCTTCTTCGCCATCGGCATGGATTTCTTCATGGAGATCGCAAAGCTGCGCGCTGCGCGCCTCCTGTGGGCCCGGGTCATGGAGCAGTTCTCCCCCAAGGACCCTCGGTCGCTGATGTTGCGCACGCACTGCCAGACGTCAGGTGTCTCCCTCACCGAACAGGACCCGTACAACAACGTGGTGCGCACCGCGGTGGAGGCGATGGCTGCGGTGCTCGGCGGCACCCAGTCGCTGCACACCAACGCGTTCGATGAGGCACTCGGTCTGCCCACCGACTTCTCGGCACGCATCGCCCGCAACACGCAGTTGATCCTCGCCGAGGAGACAGGCATCCCCGATGTCATCGATCCGTTGGGTGGGAGCTTCTACATCGAACGGTTGACAAAGGATCTCGCAGACAAGGCCTGGACCCTGGTCGAGGAGGTCGAGGAGCTCGGCGGCATGACGAAGGCCGTCGAATCGGGTATGCCGAAGCTCCGCATCGAGGAATCCGCGGCCCGTCGCCAGGCCGGGGTCGACCGGGGTCAGATCACGGTGGTCGGCGTGAACAAGTACCGGCCGGAGCACCCCGATCACGTCGACGTGCTGGCCATCGACAACGCCGACGTGTTGCGTCAGCAGAAAGCCAAGCTCGAACGGGTGCGAGCCGCGCGCGACGACTCGGCCTGTCGCAAGGCGCTGGCGGCGTTGACCGAAGGCGCTCGCGGCGACGCCAACCTCCTTGAGCTGTGCATCGAGGCGGCGAGAGCTCGGGCCACCGTCGGGGAGATCAGCGACGCGATGGAGGCGGTGTTCGGGCGGCACCGTGCCGAGATCCGTACGATCGCCGGCGTGTACGGCAAGGGCTCAGAGGGCGACGGGGACTACGAGAAGGTTCGGGCCGAGATCGAGGCGTTCGCCGAACAGCAGGGCCGGCGGCCACGGATGCTCGTCGCCAAGATGGGCCAGGACGGCCACGACCGTGGGGCAAAGGTGATCGCCACCGCTTTCGCAGATCTCGGCTTCGACGTCGACGTCGGCCCGCTGTTCCAGACACCGGCCGAGGTGGCACGGGACGCGGTGGAGAACGACGATCACGTCGTCGGTGTGTCGAGCCAGGCCGCCGGGCATCGCACGCTCGTTCCGCAGCTGCTGCACGAGCTGGAGCTGGCCGGCGCCGGAGACGTGGTGGTGGTGTGCGGCGGCGTGATCCCTCCTCAGGACTACCCGTTCCTCACCGACGCCGGTGTGGCCGCCATCTTCGGTCCGGGCACCAACATCCCCGAAGCAGCCGCCGCGGTGCTGGCCGTCGTGCGCGAGCGACGCTCAACCACTGCGTGACGCCCACGGCGGCCGACGTGCGAGCAGGTGACCGGCGAGCGCTCGCTCGAGCCATCACGTTGGTCGAGTCGACCCGGCCCGAGCACCGACAAGAAGCGACTGAGCTCCTGAACGGTGTCATGGACGCCACCGGCCGGGCGGTGCGACTCGGCATCAGCGGACCTCCGGGCGTAGGCAAGTCAACGTTCATCGAGGCGTTCGGCACCCATCTGACCAGCATCGGTCATCGCATCGCGGTGCTGGCCATCGATCCATCCAGCAGCCGGAGTGGTGGGTCGATCCTCGGGGACAAGACGCGCATGGAGCGCCTGGCGGCCGACCCTGACACGTTCATCCGGCCGTCACCGTCACAGGGGGAGCTCGGGGGGGTTGCTCGGAGGACCCGCGAAGCGCTGCTGCTCTGCGAGGCGGCCGGCTTCGACGTCGTCGCGGTCGAGACCGTTGGGGTCGGCCAGTCCGAGCTGGCGGTCGCCGACATGGTGGACCTCTTCGTCCTACTCGCTTCGCCGGGCGGCGGTGACGAACTGCAAGGGATCAAACGGGGCATCATCGAGCTGGCCGACCTCGTGGTCGTCACGAAGGCCGACGGTGAGCTGGCGGCGGGAGCCCGCCACGCCGCCGCAGACCTGGCCAACGCCCTGCACCTCCTTCGACCGCGACACCCGGGGATCGAACCGCAGGTGTTGCTCGCCTCATCAGTCACCGGTGAGGGCGTGGCCGAGGCGTGGGCGGCGATCGAACGCACGCACCTCGCGCTGCGCGACGGTGGCCGGCTGCACGAGATACGCGCCGCTCAGGCGAAGTCGTGGTTGTGGAGTGAGGTGTCGGCCGGACTGCTGGAACGGGCGCGGCTCGATCCACGGGTCATATCGGAGCTGCCTCAGCTCGAGGCCGAGGTCGCCGCCGGGACCCTCGCCCCCGGTGTCGCCGCCCGTCGCCTTCTCGACCATCTCGACTCATCGAGAGACGGGTTCGACTGAACCTTCCGACTCGCTCGGCTCTGCTTCCTCGCGCGCACGGCGGCTTCCGGGGTGGAACCAGGTCAGCAGGACCAGGGCGAGGGCACCGACACCGAACGGCACGACGGCGTCGCCCTTGCGGGTGTAGACGGGATAGAGCACGAAGCCCGACAGCAGGGCTGACCACAGCCAGAGGATCACGACGCTGCGACGCTGACCGTGTCCGAGCCGCATGAGCCGGTGATGGAGGTGATCCTTGTCCGCCTCAGCGAGGCCCACCCGCTTGGTCGCCCGACGGACGATGGCGAACGCGGTGTCGATGATCGGCACCCCCATCACGAAGAACGGGATGAACAACGGTGCGAAGAAGAAGAACACCTGGCCCGAGAACTGCTCGTTGCTCTGCCCTCCGACGAGGATCGTGGCCGCACCCATCAGGCCGCCGAGCATGAGCGCGCCGCCGTCGCCCATGAAGATCCTGGCCGGGTTGAAGTTGTAGGGCAGGAAGCCGAGGCAGAGACCGGCCACGATCACCGCGATCAGCGGACTCGGGTTGTCAGGCCCGATGATCGCGATCGACGGGAGCGCCAGTCGATGGCCGTACAAGAAGAAGGCGCCGGCCGCGATCGCGACGATGCCGGCGGCCAGGCCGTCCAGCCCGTCGATGAAGTTCACAGCGTTGACCATCCCCATCACCCAGAGCACGCTGACGAGCGGGGCCAGGTCGGGACCGAGCACCAGGAGCGAGCCGGCGAACGGGACCCGGAAGTAGAGCAGGCTGACGCCGAGCAGGTACATGATCGATCCGCCGAGAACCATGCCCGCCGTCTTGGCCGGGGCAGAGACCTCCCGGATGTCGTCCACCGTGCCGACCAGGCACAGGACCACCGCACCGAGGGCCACGCCGAGCGGGATCGACGACCCTTCGAACATCAGCTCGAAGGCGTCGAGTTGCCATGCCACCCCGAGCGCCCCGAGGAACCCGAGCAACATGGCCACTCCCCCGAGGTAAGGGACCGGCACGGTGTGCACTCGACGTTCGTTGGGAAGGGCGACTATGCGATAGTGCAGGGCGACCCGGCGCAAGAGCGGTGTGAGCAGGGACGTCATCCCGAACGCGACAGCGAACACCACGAGATAGGACGTCCGGCTCGGCATCAGAGCCGCTCCGTTGCAGGACTCGGCGCGAGTGTCGCCACCCTTTGTCAGGCGCCGGGTGCGTACGGCGGGAACTTGTTGCAGAGATCGGCGACATCGGACCGGGCGGCGGCGATCGCCTCATCGTCTTCTCGATGGGTCAGCACCCGATCGACCTGATAGGCGATCTCGCGCATCTCCCGTTCACGCATGCCCTGTGTGGTGACCGCCGGCGTGCCGATGCGCAGCCCGCTGGTGATGTACGGCGGCCGGGGATCCTCGGGCACCGTGTTCTCGTTGAGGCTGATACCGGCCCGGTCGAGGACGAGACGGGCCTTCTTGCCCGACAGATCCTCGTCGAAGCTGCGCAGGTCCACGAGCATGAGGTGGTTGTCGGTGCCGCCGGAGACGAGGCGGAGCCCGTGACCGGCCAGGGCCTCGGCCAGCTGCACCGCGTTGACGACTATCTGGTGGGCGTACTCCTTGAACTCCGGCTTAGCCGCTTCGCGAAAGGCAACAGCTTTCGCCGCGATCACATGATCCAGCGGCCCTCCTTGGGACCCGGGGAACACCGCCTTGTCGATGGCTGTCGCGTGGGCTGCTGTGCTGAGGATGCATCCACCGCGGGGCCCACGCAGGGTCTTGTGCGTGGTGAACGTGACGATGTCCGCGTACGGCACCGGGTTGGGGTGAACGCCGCCGGCGATCAGGCCCGCGACATGGGCGGCGTCGAACAAGAACAGTGCACCCACCTCATCGGCGATCTGGCGGAAGGGCTCGGGATCGATGGTGCGGGGATAAGCCGTAGCACCGGCGACGATCATCTTCGGACGGTGCTGGTGGGCCAGGTCGCGCACCTGGTCGAAGTCGATGCGTTCGTCGGATGGGGTGACGCCATAGGACACGAACCGGTAGAGGATGCCGCTCGCGTTGACGGGCGAGCCGTGGGTGAGATGGCCACCCTGGTCGAGTCGCAGACCGAGGACCGTGTCGCCGGGCTCCAACAGCCCCAGGTACACCGCCATGTTCGCGTTGGCCCCCGAGTGCGGCTGCACGTTCGCGTGCTCGGCGCCGAAGAGGGCTTTGGCTCGATCCCGAGCCAGCTCCTCGACCTGGTCGATCATCTCGTTTCCGCCGTAGTACCGCTTGCCCGGGTAGCCCTC
>JBBSGQ010000274.1:0-5388 GCA_038253965.1 Acidimicrobiales bacterium
GGCCGCGCTGCCCTCCCCCATCCCCGGTCGGTACTTCCTGGCCAACGAGCACGAGGTCGCCGGAGCCGCGCTGTTGTGGTTGCGGGATTCTGCGCACATGGCGAGCGGGTTCGACGAGATGAACGACCTCGTGGCGCGAGCGGCGGTGGGCTCGGGCAAGGTGATCTTCACGCCATGGCTCAATGGTGAGCGGACTCCGGTCGACGACCACACCATCCGCGGTGGTTGGAACAACCTTTCGCTGTCGACCACCCGCGCCGACCTCGTTCGCTCGGTGTTCGAAGGCGTCGCCTACAACTCCCGCTGGCTGCTCGGGGCAGTCGAGAAGTTCGTGAAGCGCAAGATGGACGGGCTCAACTTCATCGGCGGCGGCGCCCTCTCGGACGCGTGGTGCCAGATGCATGCCGATGTGCTCGATCGCACGATCCGCCGGGTGGCCGAGCCGCAGCATGCGAACGCCCGTGGTGCCGCGTTCGTCGCATCGCTGGCCCTCGGTGTCGCAGGCGTCGAAGAGCTCAACGCCAAGGTGCGGATCGAAAAGGAGTTCGTTCCCGACCCTGGTACTCGCACCACCTATGACGAGCTCTATCGCGAGTTCCGCAACCGCTACAAGGCCGACAAGGCGATGCACGCTCGCTTGAACGGGCACGCCTGACACCCAGTCACCCACCCACCCACCCCAAGGACGCTGTAGTGGATGCCGCCGAACGAGAAGCACTGGCCGACATGCTGGAGCCTGACCTCAAGCCGTACCGGGAGGACTACCAGCGCTACTCGGCGATACCCCCCAACGGGCGTGGCCGTGACGACATCCTCGCCGAGATGCGCGAGATCCGCGACCGGGAAGAGGCCCGCTGGGCCGACGGCTTTGCGTCGGGCGCGGTGTACCACGGCGATCCGCGCCACATCGCGTTCATGAACGACGTCTACGCGTTGAACAGCCAGGCCAACCCCTTGCACAGCGACCTGTGGCCGAGCGCGACGAAGTACGAGGCCGAGATCGTGGCGATGGTCGGCGACATGCTCCACGGCGGACGCGCCCACGAGGCCGCGCCGGATGTGTGCGGCACGATGTCGTCCGGTGGGACCGAGTCGATCCTTCTGGCGATGAAGACCTACCGGGACCAGGGGCGGGCCGAGCGAGGCGTCACCGCGCCGAACATCGTCGCCCCGGTGAGCGCCCACGCCGCGTTCGACAAGGCATCGCAGTACTTCGGCATCGAGTTGCGCAAGGTGCCCCTCGGGACCGACTTCCGGGCTGACGTCGATGCCGCCCGCGCACTGGTGGACGACCAGACGGTGGCAATGGTCGGTTCGGCAGTGCAGTTCCCGCAGGGGGTAATCGACCCGATCGCCGACCTGGCTGCCGTCGCCGCCGAGCACGACATCGGCTTCCACACGGACTCCTGCCTCGGCGGCTTCGTGCTGCCCTGGGCCGAGAAGCTCGGCTACCCGATCCCGCCGTTCGACTTCCGGGTACCGGGCGTGACGTCGATGAGCTGTGACACCCACAAGTTCGGCTATGCGGCCAAGGGCACATCGGTGGTGCTGTACCGCGACCCGGACCTGCGCGCCTACCAGTACTACCGCAGCGCCGATTGGCCCGGCGGTCTCTACTTCTCACCGACGTTCGCCGGCTCCCGGCCCGGTGCGCTGTCGGCGCAGGCTTGGGCGGCCCTCGTCTCGATCGGCGAGGAGGGGTACCTGCACGCGACGAAGGCGATCCTCGAGACGGCGGCCGTGATGCGTCATCGGGTGGCAGGCATCGAAGGCCTCGAGCTGCATGGAGACTCGTTGTGGCTCGTGGCATTCGGGTCGACCGATCCCGAGCTCGACATCTACGGCGTGTTGGACCAGATGAGCCACCACGGCTGGAGCCTGAACGGCTTGCAGCAACCGCCGTCGGTACATCTGTGCACGACGCTGCGCCACACCGAGCCCGGCGTGGCCGAGCGGTTCATCGAAGACCTGCAGACCTCGGTCGACACAGCCCGTGGCAACCCGGCGGCCGGCGGCCAGATGGCCCCCGTGTACGGCATGGCCTCATCGGTCGACGGACGCGGCACTGTGGAGGACATCCTCAGGACCTACGTCGACGTGCTGTTCCGGGTGTAACCCCCCGACCAGCCGGCGAACCAACAACGAGGCGCAGTATGGGCGGACTTCGATCCAACTTGCTTGGTCGAAGTCCAGGACGAGCGCGGCGAGAGGCCGCACACTCAGACGTAGCCCCGCATCTTGGACGCGTTGGCGACCCGCTCGATGCCGATCGCGAACGCGGCCCGGCGCAGGTTCGTGTCGTACTTGTCGGCGGCCGCTGCGGTGTGGGCGAAAGCCGCGGTCATCCGTGCCTTCAGCTCCTCGTTGAAGCGGTGCTCGGTCCAGGTGAACTGCTGGATGTTCTGCACCCACTCGAAGTACGAGCCGGTGACGCCGCCGGCGTTGGCCAGCACGTCTGGGATCACCTCGACGCCCCGGTCGGCGAGGATCTTGTCGCCTCCCGGGGTCACCGGGTAGTTGGCCGCCTCGAGCACCGCCCGGGCCTGCACGGTCGCGGCGTTGGCGTCGGTTATCACCTGGCCGAGCGCGGCTGGGACGAGCACATCGCATGAACAGGCAATCAGTTCCTGCTGGGTGATCTGCTCCGTGCCGGGAAGATCGGCCAAGCGGCGTCCGGCGGCGACATGCGCGCGCGCCAGGTGGATGTCGATGCCCTCCCGGCAATAGACCCCTCCGCTCACATCGGACAGGGCGACGATCTTGGCTCCGCGTTCGACGATCTCGGCGGCGAACCACGAACCGACGTTGCCGAACCCCTGCACCGCGACGCGCAACTTGGACAAGTCGACGCCATGCCGCGCCGCCCATGCCTCGAGCACGTAGACGCAGCCTCGGCCGGTGGCGGCCTCGCGCCCCGGTGCGCCACCGAGGTCGAGCGGCTTGCCGGTGACACATGCCGGGCTGTAACCCTCCTTGGACGAGAACGCGTCCATCATCCACGCCATCACCTGGGCGTTCGTGTTGACATCGGGCGCCGGTATGTCGCGGTAGACCCCGAGGACATGGCTGATCGCCATCGTGAAGCGACGCGTCATCCGCTGCAGCTCGGCCGGCGACAATATGGTCGGATCGACCTCGATGCCGCCCTTGGCCCCGCCGAACGGCACGTCGACCAATGCCGTCTTCCACGTCATGAGCGACGCCAGCGCGCGCACCTCGTCGAGGTCGGCAGTGGGGTGGTAGCGGATCCCGCCCTTGTACGGTCCACGGGCCCCGTTGTGCTGCACCCGGTAGCCGCGAACGACCATCAGGTCACCGTCGTCGAGGCGCACAGGCACCTGCACCGCGACCTCGCGATATGCAGTCGTCAGCACTGAGTACATCGAGGGGTCGAGGTCGATGAGGCTGGCCGCTTCCTCGAAGTAGACGTTGACTGCTTGATGAGCGGACAGCTCGCCCACGGGTGCATCCCCTCGTCGCGGCACCAGAGATGTCCTGAGTCTGTCATCCGGTGCGAGCACCGCGCCGCGCCGGCGCGATCAACCGCCCGGTACGAGGATCGCCAGTCCAGCCCAGCTCTGCGGACGGGCGCCGAGTCCCTCCGCCGTGTCGGGATGCCAGTGCTCGGCCAGACCCGACCGCGCGGCGCCATGCACGAGGGATGGACCGAGCCCGGGTGCGCCAGAACGCCACAACAGGTAGGACAGCTGGGGCCAGGATGATCCGCGCCAGTACCCGCGCGGATCGAAGGTCGGCTCGGCGCGGTGCACCGAAGCCGGACCGAACGGCGCGCCGAACGCCGCCTGGTCGGTGAGCGCGCCGTGGGCGGCCGAGCGCTGGCATTCGTTCGTGGACGGAACGACCAGCGCCGGCAAGAGCGAGTCGACGGTCCTCACCCGACCCGACGTGTCGGCCGAAGGCCCATCGTCCACCCAGGTCATCAGGTCCCGATCCCAACGTGCGGCCAACGCGTCAGCCAGCTCTGCGGCCTCTGAGTCGAGTCCGAGCTCGTGTGCGTTCCAAGCGACCAGCGCATTGAAGCCGGCCGGGGCGACCCCGAAAGCGGGATTGGCCAGTGGAGCGCCGCCCCGAGCGCGCTCGACAGTCTTCAGCAGAGCGCCCTTCACGTCATACCACCGACGAACATCCCAGGCACCCGGACACCAGTGGCCCCAGCGGGGGCTGTCGTCGCACCCGGTCTCCCACGGATGCACAGCTGTCACCAGGTCACTCGCCGTCCGGCGACGATGGCGGAGCAGAAACTGGACGCCGCGCACCGCCCGCTCCCGCACATCATCGGGAACGGTGATCCCCCGCCGCTCGAGCTCGGCGACCGCGTGGCCGTACAGCGGCGGTTGCGTGATCGACGATGTGACCGGCCGTCCCCAGAACAGGGCATGGGGAGAGGGCGCGCCGACGTACCTGACGTGCGGGACGAAGCCGAGCTCGTCCTGATCGGCCAACGCAGATCGCAGCTCGGTGACAGCACGCTCCGGTTCACCGAGCTCGGCCCAGATGATCGAGTGGAAGCACGAGTCCCACAGCCATTGCCAGGGGTAGACCGCGGCGTTCGGCACGGTGTGGCCGTCGGGACGCCAGTGGGCAAGCATCATGGCGCGCACCCGGCTCCGCAGATCCGCGGCCGGATCGGTCACCGCTCGATCATCCTCCGTCACATGTCCACCGCCGCCCTCGTCTCGTTCCGACTCGGATTGACCGACGGCGTCTCAGTGGTGGCCGACTCCTGGCGTCGCGCCCTCGAAGCGCTCGGCTTCACGGTCACCACAGTCGCCGGGGAAGGGCCCGTCGACCACCTGCTGCCGGGACTGGCCATCGGCGCGCCAGGCCCTCCACTCGCGGTCGAGGTCGGCGACGCGTTGGCCGACTCGGACCTCGTCGTCGTGGAGAACCTGTGCACGATCCCGCTCAACCTGCCGGCCTCCCGCGTGGTGGTGGCCACGCTACGGGGACGTCCGGCGATCCTGCACCACCATGACCCGCCATGGCAGCGCGACCGGTTCGCACACGTCGTGGAGCTGCCACCGGGAGATCCCGCCTGGCGCCACGTCACGATCAACGAGCTGACCCGCCGCCAGTTCCAACAGCGCGGCCTCACGGCCACCACCATCTACAACGGCTTCGATGTCGACGAGCCGGCGGGTGATCGATCCCAAACCCGGGCCGCTCTCGGGGTGGGCGACGAACTGCTGGTCGTGCATCCGGTCCGCGCCATCGCCCGCAAGAACGTACCTGCAGCGATCCGCCTGGCCGAAGAACTGGGTGCGACGTACTGGTTGCTCGGTCCGGCCGAAGAAGATTACGGCACCCACCTGACCCGGGCGCTGTCCGAGGCGCGTTGCCCCGTCCTGCATCAGCTCCCGCCGGGCA
>JBBSGQ010000275.1:0-5354 GCA_038253965.1 Acidimicrobiales bacterium
AGGATCCCCGAACTTCCTCATAGATGCGCTCGTGCCGCGGCACTACAAGTTCGGGAGTGAGCTGGGTTGTCACAAATTGGAAGCCCTTCTCACTGAGCTTGGTGCGAAGCGCAGCGTCAAACGCGAGGCGACGAATCGCGTCAGCTAGAGCCCGCGGGTCCCGTTTGGGCACCAAGAGGCCGGTCACATTGTTGACGATGATGTCCTTAGCGCCGCTGACGTCCGTGATGACCAGGGGGCGTCGCAGCCACATGGCCTCGCCCATGACTGAACTGAACGCCTCCTGCAGGGTTGGCTGCGCGACGATGTCCACTCCCGCCATCAGCGCTTTGGCGTCGGGTCGCCAACCGGTGAATCGCACGTGCTCGCGCAGGCCGGCCTGGTCGACCGCGCGCTCTAGAGACTGCCGCTCGGCTCCATCTCCCACGATCAACCAGAGCAAGGTGGGCAGCTCGCGTACCAGTTGACCGATCGCCTCGAGAAGGTACCGGTGACCTTTGTCCCGATAGAGCCGGGCAAACGTTCCGACGATGAGGGCCGACACGGGTAGGTCCAGTCGACGGCGCCATCCCGCCACGTCGGTCTCAGCGGTGTCCCCGATGTTCGGGGACACCGACGCGTAGGGGACGACGCGAACGCGCGACCTCGGCACGCCGATCCTCATCACGAGCTCGGCAATCATTTTCGATGGGACGACGATCGCTGCAGCTGAAAGGTGAGTGCGACGCTCGACAAAGAGGTATGCCCAGCGTTTTGCACCGGTCGTGGATAGGTAGATCGCGTCGGAGTAGTGGCGGCCGATCACCAACTTGGTCGACGAAAGATTCGTGGCGAGCCACCCGAGCGCGGCCGGGTCGAAGTGGTGCGAATGAAGGATGTCGATCCGCTCATTTCGGAGGTAGCCGGCGAGGCGTCGCAGCACCGTCGGATAGCTTCGGCGCCCCAGGTTGGCGCAGAGGTCGATGGTTTCAACGCCACGCGCCGCAAATGCAGGATCTTCGATGTTGCTCGGGAGGCCAAAGGTGGCGACCCGCACGTCGAAGCGGTCGCGATCGGCGTGTTCGACTATGACATCGATGAAGTCGTTGCGATTGACGAGGTCGGCGAACTGCACGACACGGAGTCGATCGCGCCCCCGACCTCCGAGCTTCGATATGGCGGTCAAGACCTGACGCCGGCAGCAAACCATGCGCCGGCGGACAACCTGAAGGCCAATGGAGCCAAGGGCCCGAGCTGACCACGCTCGCCGACTCGTGCGGCGCGCCGGAGCATCGACCGCATGATCGGGGATCCGAGAGCCACCCACGCGGCCCGCTGCGCCGAACGGCGCTGGTGGTGGTCGATAATGTGTCGGAGCTGCTCGAGCGCGAGGCACTCGGGATGTAAGCGGGCCGCCTCGGCACATCCCTTTCCGTGTCCGAGTTGTTGACGCATGAATGACTCGACATCGATCGTGCGGTTGTGGAAGGCGACGATGTTCGGCGCCCGGTAGACAGGGACTCCGTGCGCTTGCAGGCGGTGGGAGAGCTCGTACTCCTCCGCGACCGGGGTGCGCATGTCGTCCGCATAGAGCTCCGACCACTGAGATGTGGGGCCGCCACGCTCGACGGACAGATGCCCGCTGGCGATGATCGTCGCAGGGATGAGATGGTGCTCTGCTCGACCGGAGGAGGTGCTTGTGAGATCCAGCACCCACTCGACAAAGGGATTTGCTTCAGGTTGAGGAACGTAGGGCGAGCGTCCGAAGATGACCGATCCAGGCAGGCATCGATGCGCTTCGAGGTGGCGGCGCAAAGTCTCGGGAAACAGGAGCATGTCGTCGTCAACGAAGACGACGATGTCACCCGCCGCCTCGCGGTAGCCGCGGTTGCGGGCCGCCCCGACTCCCCGGTTGTCCTGACGGGCGACCCGAAGAGACCAACCGGCGGGCGGTCGCAGGCCGACAAGTGCGTTGCTCGCCGGTTCAGCCGATCCGTCGTCCACGACGATCACCTCGACCTGCACGCCGTCACCGACGTCGCTCCTCAACACAGATTCGACGGTGCCTGCCACGGCCGTCGATCGGTTGAAGGTAGGGATGACGACGGTGAGGTGTGGCTGTCCCTCGACGCTCATGAGTTTCGCACCTGTGTTGGACGCCGGACCGCTGACCCGCCCATCGCGCGACGATAGCGGTGAGGTCCTTGGCCCTGGCTACAGGCCAGACCAAGCGAGGGATCAGCCGGCGGACGCTCGGCAACCTGTCCGAGCGAGGGTTCTGAGGTGCCTTTGCAAGGAGCGAAGTGATCGACCGAGTTGCGCCACCCAAGATGAAGGCCACCGCATATCGTGCGCTCGACGTCATCACTCGCGGTCGCGGCATCGCCCACGTCGTGCGGTTCCCCGCTCGTTGGTGCCGCTACTACCCGGCTGAATTCTTTACAACGTCCGATCTCGTGTCCAACGCGAACAGCGTCGTGATGACGGCAGGCTCGAGCGGGTCGTTCGACGTGCCATCCACCACGATCGACGAGATCGTCGACGGCCTCGACCGTGAGCTGTCCTGCGTCAAGCTCGACATCGAAGGAGCCGAGCTCGCAGCGCTCCAAGGCGCAGAGCAGGCAACCCGCCGGCATCGACCGGCCTTGGCCATCGAGGTTCATGCTCGCCAACTCCTCGACGGGGGGTGGTCCACGGGAGACCTCTGGGCGTGGCTCTCTGATGCAGGCTATGACGTCAGCCGCAATGACACTGCTGTCAACGAGTAGTGGTTCACGGAGCAGAACGATGCCTTCGAGGTCCAGGCAGTCGTCGCCACGACATGACGGATCGGGCCGTCGTCGCCCGCTTCGCCTACGTCGTGCTTGTTTACCGCTCCGGGCGATCGTTCCTCGGCTCGAACCGCCGGATCGGTTGCGTCCGCCCGAGCAACAGCTTGCCGAGTACGCGTAGCCGAGCGATGACCCGCTCACGACGCGTCCCGGCCTCACGCAGAGACTCAGCAGCCCCGTCCTGCGCGACAGCGAGCTCGGTCAGGGTCCCGATGATCTCTGCAGCGTTGAGCAGCTTGCGCTGTGGCCACGACAAGTAATCGACGGCCACCACGTAAAAGTTGTGGATCGCCAACTCCTCGACCCGCATGAGGCTCCAGCGTGCACCGACGGCGGCGCTGCACTCGTGGATCACAGCGGCGTCAGCGCAGAACCAGGTCGTGTAGCCCAGACGCTGGAGCCGCCAGCAGTACTCGAGGTCGTCGAAGCCGAGGAACGTCTCCTCGGTCAGACCGCCGACTCTGTCCCATACATCGCGGGGGATGAGGTGGCACGCTCCCGACACCCAGTCGACAGGGCCCGAGACGTCGGTCGGGTAGAAACCAGTTCGACGGGCACCGTGCAACAGGCGCCCTGGTACCAACCGATGGAGGCGCAAGACCTCCGCCCACAACCTCCCCGGCGCCGGGAACCTCCGGGCCGACAATTGCGGCTCGCCCGTGGTGAGCATCAGACGCGGACCGAGGACGCCAACCCGACCCGGCGCGTCGTCGAAAGCAGCGACCAAACGATCGAGCGTTCCCTGAGGGACGAGGGTGTCCGGGTTGAGCAGTAGGAGGTGCGACCCGTCAGTGGTGGCAACCGCTTCGTTCACAGCTGTGCCGTACCCGGCGTTGTCACTGCGCTCGATGAGCCGCACGCCCCGGACGGATCGAACGCGGTCACGCGTCTCATCGACGGAGGCGTTGTCGATCACGACGATCTCGTGATCGAGGCCCGGCGGATGCACGACGAGCGAATTGAGGCATCGGCTCACGTCATCGGCGCAGTTGTAGGTCACGATGACGATGCTGAGTTTCACATCGCGTCCGGCTGAGCCCGGGTCGGCCGGGTCGCCGTCACCAGGAGTTCCTCACCGATGTCGAGGCCGGCTGCGACTCCGACCGTCTCCGCAGCATGGACAACACGCGGGTTCAGCCACGGTCGAGCCCTGGTAGAGGCGGGCAGCCGCTCCTTGGCCCGCCTTGCGTAGTTCAACGCCTGGCGTGCCAGGCCGACGACCCCGACATCGGAGTAGCCGACATCCGTCAGGCATTTCTGCACCGCCGTCCTGGGCGCCAAGAAGAGGTGTCGAGGCGGATCCCAAGTGAGTGCGACCGAACCGAATCCGCGGGCACCGAGTGACCGTGGGTTCGGATAGATCAGCACCAACCGACCGCCTGGCCGAAGAAGCGTCCGCATTGCGCGCAGCTCGTCGATCGGGTCGAGCAGGTGCTCGAAGACATGACTCGCGTAGATCAGGTCGAAGGTCTCCTCCGGCCAGGGTGCATCGGCGAGCCGCCCGGCGAACACCTCGCACCCGCTCTTCTCCTGCGCGGACCTGGCCGCAACTGGATCGACCTCAAGGCCCACTGCTTGCCAGCCGAGGCGAGAAAGGCTGAGCAGATCGTTGCCGCGTCCCGGACCGATCTCGAGACATCGCACCTCTCCTGCACGCAACCCGAGCGGGTCGAGCAACCCGTACCGGGCGCGCCGCCTCCATGCGCCACTCGCAGCGAGCACTCGCCCGGCGGCGCGCACGGAGCCACTTGGGTCCGGTGGCGCGCCTCCGCCATCGACGCGACGGAGGATCTCTGACCGGACGCGGTCACGCAACGAGCCAACGGCGACAAAATCCGCGGGCGGTGTCGTCTCGTGTGTGAAGTACGACTCGGGATAGCAGGCTCCGATTTCCTCGGGCCGGACTCGCGGGTTCTGGTACACCGTCCGGCAGCGTCGACACCGCACGTACCGATACAGACCAGGGATCCCGTGCAAGAGATCACAGCTCTCGAACGCCGCCTCGGATCTCGCACCACCACACATGGGACATGCAGCAACAGCTTCGACCCGGAGGGCCCCGGCCGGTAATTGCGGACTGCCGGGAAGCACGGCGAGGTCGTCGGACACCTTGATCATGCTGACACACTTGATGCCGACGCCGGCGCTGAAGTTGCCGTCGCCACACCAGCCGCGCTCGTTAACCTCCCCCCGTGATCGACTGCCATCTCTGCGGCGGGCGGGCGTTCGTGCGCAAGAACGCGTCCACCTACTCCTGGCGCGATTTCACGTACCAGTACGCAACGTGCGGGGTTTGCCGGAGCCTCACTGCGACGCCGATGCCAGGCACCGATTCGAAGAGCGTTCGCTTCGAGTACAACGCTGGCAGCAAACCCAAAGTGGTCGTGTTGACCGGCACCTACCGCGATCCAAAGGGCAAGTCGTACAGCGGAACGGTCGAGATTCCGCCGTACCGCTCGCTGATCCTGCTGGTCCAGTGAGCGCCGCGGGTTCTCCTCTGTGCGTTGCCGCGGCCTCCCTCCGCGACGCCATGGTCGCGAACCT
>JBBSGQ010000276.1:0-5330 GCA_038253965.1 Acidimicrobiales bacterium
GCGGTGATGGATGCCATGCAGAAGCATCACGCCGAGAGGGCGGCGAAGGCCGAAGCCGCCGACGCCGAAGCCGCACCGGCGGACTGACCCGCCACCAGCCGCCGCCACCGCGCTTTGGGTCGATCGGGGTCGTACTGCGACCGCAAACGACCCAAACCCAGGTGGACGGCGTCGCGCTGGTAGCGTTGCCGGGCTGTCGACCCCGTGCGGGAGAGTGACCAGTCCGTCAGGTCCGGTCACGCCGAAGGAGCAATTCCTCCCCGGAATCTCTCAGGCACCAAGGACCGCGCGGGTCAGGCAACGCTGGAAAGCAGGTTCGCGCCGCCAGCACGACCCTCACCGAAGGTGCAAACCCTGCCGGGGTGAAGCTCTCAGGTCCCATGACAGCGGGGGAGGACGGAACCGACGAGCAACCTCCCGGAAGAGGCCTGATGCCCGCTGACCGCCCCACCCTGTCCGAACTGGAACGCTCGGCGCCGTTCGCGTCACGCCACATCGGCCCGGCAGCCGACCAGCAGGCCAAGATGTTGGCGGCGATCGGCTTCGGCAGCCTCGACGAACTGGTGGACACCGCGTTGCCCGACGCCATCAAATCGGACCGTCGGTTGGACCTGCCGGCGCCTGCGTCCGAACAGGAGGTGCTGGCGGAGCTGCATGCCCTTGCCCGGGACAATCGCGTCCTCAAATCGATGATCGGGCTCGGTTACCACGCAACCATCACTCCCCCGGTGATCCGCCGGAACATCCTCGAGAACCCGGCCTGGTACACCGCTTACACGCCTTACCAATCCGAGATCTCCCAGGGCCGGCTCGAGGCGCTCCTGAACTTCCAGACCATGATCGCCGACCTCACAGGGTTGGACATCGCCAATGCGTCGATGCTCGACGAGTCGACTGCGGCTGCTGAGGCGATGACGTTGTGCCGTCGCTCGACCACGGCGGCCGGGCCGTTTCTCGTCGACGCGGACTGCCACCCGCAGACCATCGAGGTCGTGCGCACCCGGGCCGAGCCACTCGGGATCGAGGTGGTGGTCCAAGATCTCTCGGGGGGCCTGCCCGACGCTGGTTGCTTCGGCGTGCTGGTACAGGACCCGGGCTCGAGCGGCGCGGTGCGTGATTGGTCGTCGATCGTGGACCAGGCCCACGAACAGGGCGCGCTCGTGGTGGTCGCCACCGATCTTCTGGCTCGCTGCCTACTTCGATCGCCGGGCGAGATCGGTGCCGACGTCTCGGTCGGCGTGGCTCAGCGCTTCGGCGTGCCGCTCGGCTTCGGCGGCCCGCACGCCGGGTTCCTTGCGGTGCGCGCTGGTCTGCAGCGAGCACTCCCGGGCCGGCTCGTCGGTGTGTCGGTAGACGCAGACGGTGCGCCGGCTTATCGGTTGGCATTGCAGACGCGCGAGCAGCACATCCGCCGCGAGAGGGCCACGTCGAACATCTGCACTGCTCAGGTGCTCCTGGCCGTGATCGCTTCGATGTACGCCGTCTACCACGGCCCCGAGGGTCTCGAGGCGATCGCCCGCCGCACGCACCGCATGGCGGCGATCCTGGCCGCCGGCCTCGTCCGAGACGAGATAGACGTCGTCCATGGCGAGTTCTTCGACACGGTCCAGGCGCGGGTGCCGGGCCGGGCAGCGGAGGTGGTGGCGGCGGCGGTCGAGCAAGGGATCAACCTGCGTCTCGTCGACGTCAACACAGTAGGTGTCAGCTGTGACGAGACCACGACCCGCGAGCACCTCGCCTGCGTGTGGGCTGCGTTCGGCACCCGTCAGCACATGGTGGACGAGCTCGACCGCGTGACCCCCGACGCTCTCCCGAGTGACCAAGGACGCAAGAGCTCGTACCTCGCCCATCCGATCTTCCATGCCCACCGATCCGAGACGTCGCTGCTGCGCTACCTCCGTTGTCTCGCCGACAAGGACCTGGCCCTCGACCGATCGATGATCCCGCTCGGCTCGTGCACGATGAAGCTGAACGCCACTGCAGAGATGGAGCCGATCAGCTGGCCGGGGTTCGCCGAGATGCATCCATTCGCCCCGCTCGACCAAGCCGACGGCTACCTCCAGTTGATCCGGGATCTCGAGGACTGGCTGATCGAGGTCACGGGCTACGACGCTGTCTCGCTGCAGCCGAACGCCGGCTCGCAGGGCGAGTTTGCGGGACTGCTCGCCATTCGGGCGTGGCACCGCAGCCGAGGCGACGGCGAACGCGACGTCTGTCTCATCCCGTCATCGGCCCATGGAACGAACGCAGCCAGCGCCGCGATGGCCGGCATGCGAGTCGTCGTCGTGGCCTGCGACGAAGCCGGCAACGTCGATCTCACCGATCTTCGCCACAAGCTGTCTGACCATGGAGTTGACATCGCTGCGCTGATGGTGACGTATCCATCGACCCACGGCGTGTTCGAGGAGGGCATCACCGAGATCTGCGACCTCGTACACGAGGCCGGCGGGCAGGTCTACCTGGATGGGGCCAACCTGAACGCGATGGTGGGTCTGGCAAAGCCGGGAGGGTTCGGTGCCGACGTGTCACACCTGAACCTGCACAAGACGTTCTGCATCCCTCACGGCGGCGGCGGCCCCGGTGTGGGCCCGATCGGCGTCCGGGCGCATCTCGCTCCGTTCCTGCCGAACCACCCGCTCCGGCCGGAGGCCGGGCCGTCGAGCGGGCCGGGACCGATCTCGGGCGCGCCGTGGGGATCGGCTGGCATCCTGCCGATCTCGTGGGCCTATGTCCGCATGATGGGTGGCGAGGGTCTGCGTCGTGCCAGCCAGGTCGCCATCCTCAACGCCAACTACCTGGCCAAGCGTCTGCAACCGCACTACCCCGTTCTGTACGCCGGCCGCGGGGACCTCGTCGCTCACGAGTGCATAGTCGACATCCGCCCTCTCACCAAGGAGACGGGCGTGACGGTGGAGGATCTGGCCAAGCGGCTCATCGACTACGGCTTCCACTCGCCTACCATGTCGTTCCCGGTGGCAGGCACGCTGATGATCGAACCCACTGAGTCCGAGGACCTCGGAGAGCTCGACCGGTTCTGCGACGCGATGATCGCCATCCGCGGCGAGATCACGAAGATCCGCTCAGGACAGTGGCAACGCGTCGACAACCCACTTTCCAACGCCCCGCACACTGCAGCCTGTCTGCTGGGCGATTGGAACCATGCCTATTCCCGGGAGGAGGCGGCGTATCCGACCGCGGAGCTGCGATCCACCAAGTACTGGTCGCCGGTCCGGCGCATCGACGGGGGCTACGGCGACCGCAACCTCATGTGTTCGTGTCCGCCTCTGAGCGACTACGAGCGCTGAGGGCAATCGGGAACTCACCCGTGAGAGCGTCGGATTTCGGTCGACTCACACGATGAGTGGACAATGAACGAGCCCGCAGCCGTGGCCGACCAGGCCGACGAGCTGCTCGGCATCAGTCGAGGATGCTGTCTGGGACGAAGCTCTCGAAGAGCCCAGGGCGATGAACGTGTTGGCGAACCTCGGCCCTCATCACCGAGTCGCTCTGACACCCAAGTACCTCGATGGTCTCACGGTGCCGCAGATGGCCGAGCAACTCGGTCGGACCGAGCATGCGACTGAAGCCCTTCTCGTGCGGGCACGGTCGGCGTTCCGCAAGTCCTACGGCGAGAGGAGCGACGATGCCTCCCGACCCGCAGGACATCTTGCGGCGGCCCGATGAGCCGGTCGCGCGCCCGCGCCGCCTTCGTCGCTGAGCTCCGTCGCCGCCTCGTCCGTGAGCTCGCCCGACCCGACCCTGACACACCCGAACCGACGGGGGAACGTCCGGTGGAAGATGCCTTCTACGGCGACCGCTCAGGCTGGCTCATCGACCCGTTCGGCCACCGGTGGAGCCTCTCCACTCCGATCGAGGAAGTGTCGCGCGAGGAGATGCAGCGGCGGGTCGGTGGCTCCTACGACGTGACCTGACAGCGCAAGCTCGGGCTCATGGGGTGATCGCCTCGCTTGGGTTGGCCGCTACGAATGGCGGCTTGACGACTGTCGCCTCGAGGGCTGTCCCACGCGCGTCGACGGTCACCTCGTCGCCGATGTCCACGCTCGGTGGAACGAAAGCCAACGCGATGCCTTGGCCGAGGGCCGGCGAGAAGTTGCCGCTGGTGACCACGCCGACCGCCCGACCGTCGATGAGCACCCGTTGCTCGGCACGGGGTGGCCGGCGGCTCTGCACGACGAGCGCTCGTAGCCGCCGCTCGACACCGCGCTCCCGCTCGGCCGCCAAAGCAGAGCGTCCTCGGAACTCCCCCTTGTCCCAGTTGACTACCCAACCCAGGCCAGCCTGCAACGGCGTGATGCCCGGGCCGAGCTCGTGGCCGTGCAGCGGCAGGCCCGCCTCCAGTCGCAGCGTGTCCCGGGCGCCGAGGCCTGCGGGCTGGAAGCCGGCGGCCAGGACTGCCCGCCAGAACGCACGAGCGTGCTCGATCGGGATCGCCACCTCGACTCCGTCCTCACCCGTGTATCCGGTGCCGGCTACGAGGCAGTCGGCGCCTTTCCAGGCGAACCGACCGACGTGGAAGCGGCCGACCGCCGCCGCGTCGGGCGCCAAGCTGTGCAGCAGGCGCCGAGCAGCCGGTCCTTGGAGCGCGATCACTGCCCGCTCTGTCGTGACGTCGACAGCGCCCTCCCCCATCGCTGCGACCACCCGTTCGGTGTTGGAGGCATTCGGCATGACATCGAAGCGCTCGTCGTCGACCCACCAGACGATGATGTCGTCGAGCACCGAGGCATCATCGGTGTCCAACAGATGCGTGTACTGCGCCCGACCCGGTCCGACCCGGTCGAGGTCGTTGGTGAGCGCGTGCTGCAGCCGGTCATGGGCTCCAGACCCGGTGACCCGGACAGTGCCCAGATGGCTGACATCGAAGGCCACCGCGGCGAGGCGACACGCCCGGTGCTCGGCCAATGTGCCCGAGTTGTACGCCATCGGCATGTCCCACCCGCCGAATGGGACCATCCTGGCACCCAGCGCTCGATGTTCGGCGTCGAGAGGCGAAACGCGCAGCGTCACGATCGGCGAACCTACTGCTGTCGATCCGCTCGACTGACAAGCAGTCAGCTCAAGCGGCCGGATGCTCGTGCCGTTCACCTCGGCTTCCACGCGGACGCGCCAACGAACCGAGGGCGAGCAGACCGAGCCCATCCCCCGCCGTCTCAGCGACCGGCGCCGTGACGCTGCGCAGCTGATGGGGTGACTCTAGGCCGTACTTCACGAGCAACTCGAGGTAGTCGCGCTGGTAGAGGAGTCGGATGTCCACCTCGGGGTAGCGCTCCCGCAGGAGCCGCACCTTACGGTTCTTCTTCGTCACCAAC
>JBBSGQ010000277.1:0-5302 GCA_038253965.1 Acidimicrobiales bacterium
CGGTTTCTCCCAAATCGCATTCGAGACCCCGACCCGGCCGAGATCGACCAAACCGGTCACCTGATCGCCTGCGGGGCTCAGCAGGAAGTTCGGGAGGCAGGGATCGCCATGGGCGACGACGAGATCTTCGTCCCGTTCGGGGGGGCGCATGGCGAGAAGATGCTGCAACAGCTCCTCGGAGGTGTGGCGCCGATACATCGAACCCAATGTCGATGGGTCGACACCGCCGGCATCGACGCGCTGCTCGGCTGACGCGAGCAACCGGTCGAGCCGGGCATCGAACGGGCACGATTCGACAGCCAACCCGTCATGGAACCGGCGAAGCGCACTGCCGAGCGCCTCCAGCAGCGGTTGCACCGAGCCCATGCGAAAGCGGGGATCATGAGCCGGAACGCCGGAGACTTCGGCGGTGAGCAACCATGCAGTCTCGTCCTCGACGTGGTGAGCCGTCAGCAGTGGAGTGGACTGACGGCCGACGAGCCAGGTGAGCCGGTCGCGCTCAGGGACGATCCCGTCCCGTCCGCTGGCTGGGCCGATCTTGAGGTAGGAGACGGTGTCGGCGGTGACCCGCCACACCTCCGTGGCTTCCTTGACCCAAACCTGCTCCCACGCGGCTCCCTCGACCACCGACTCGATGGCGGATGGAAGCTCGGGAGGATCGGTGCGCGACAGCGCCGGTGGGCCCGACCGGAAGTGCGGGTCGCGACGCGCCACGCCACCGGGTTCGCTTGAAGCCAACCCGATCAGCCGGCGACGACCGGGATCCGGGTGCGGTGGCGGGGGCCTGCCGTGACCGCGACGACGTCGCCCCGGAGGTGATGTGCCCCGGCACCGGTGATGGCCACCTCGGCGATGGTCCCGGCGCGGAGCTGACCCGTTGCGACGAAGTGGACGAGTTTGTTCTGACGTGTGCGTCCCGTGGTGGCTGCCGGATCCCGGCGCGACGGTCCCTCGACGATGACCTGTTCGGTGCGGCCGACCCGGGCGCGGTGGCGGGCCACCGCCGTCCGTTCGACGACGACCCGGAGCCGTTCGAACCGCTCGGCGATCAACTCCGGGGCGACGTACTCATCGATGCGCGCGGCAGCCTCGGTGCCGGCTCGGGGCGAGTAGATGAACGTGTACGCGCTGTCATATTCGGCAGTCGCGGCGAGCTCCAGGGTGGCGGCGAAGTCGGCCTCGGTCTCGCCGGGAAAGCCCACGATGATGTCGGTGGTGACCGCCAGATCCTCGATGGCTCCGCGGGCATCGGTGAGTCGCTCGAGGTAGCGCTGCGCGGTGTAGCCGCGATGCATCGCAGCGAGCACCCGGTCGCTTCCCGACTGCAATGGAAGGTGCAGGTGCTCACACACCGCCGGCGTCTCGGCCATCGCCGCGATCGTGTCAGGACGGAGATCCTTCGGGTGCGGGCTGGTGAAGCGGACCCGGCGAATGCCGTCCACCTCGCCAACCGCTCTCAGCAGGTCGGCGACCAGCGGCCGCACCCTGTCATAGCTGCCGGTGCGTCGGCCAGCGATGGTGAGGTCGCGGCCGTAGGAGTTGACGTTCTGGCCGAGCAGGGTCACCTCCACGACGCCATCGTCGGCGACGAGGCGTCGGACCTCGTCCAGGAGATCGCCGAAGGGCCTACTGATCTCAGGACCACGGACCGCCGGGACGATGCAGAACGCACAACTGTTGTCACAGCCGATCTGGATCGTGACCCAAGCCGCGTGGCCCTGCTCGCGGCGAACCGGAAGGGCTGACGGGAACAGTTGATGATCGCCTGCGACCGCCTCGTCCAGGATCTCGGTGACAGGTCCGCCGGCCCGGGACTCCCGCAGGAGCTCGGCCGCCCGGTGGACGTTGTGAGTGCCGAAGACGACGTCGACGTAGGGCGCTCGCCGGCGGATCACGTCCTGATCCTTCTGGGCAAGGCATCCGGCCACAACCAGCTCGACGCCGGGTCGCCGCTCCTTGAGGCTCTTGAGGTGACCGAGTGTCCCATACAACTTGTTGTCAGCGTTCTCCCGGATGCAGCACGTGTTCAGCACGATGACGTCGGCGTCCTCGACACCTGCCGCCGGCGACAGCCCGTCCGACTCGAGCAACCCGGCGATCCGCTCCGAGTCGTGCTCGTTCATCTGACATCCGAAGGTGCGGATGACATACGTCCGGGACCGCTCCCCCGGTGTCGAGGACCCGGTCGCCGGCGCACGATCTACGCTCGCCCCGTTCGGTCCGCTTCGCTCCCGGCGTGGTCCCACAGCCGACCAGGCTACGTGGCGCCGGTCGCCGGTCCGCCAGGGCTGGTCCAGACCACATCGGACGACAGGACGACGCGGCGCATCGGCGCGCACCTAGTGTGATTGCCCCCGCACAAGGAGGCCCGCCTTGCAAGTGGCCGTCGCCATCGTCATCGTCCTTGCTTTCGTTGCGTTGATCGTCCTTGCTGCTGCATTGAAGATCGTCCAGGAGTACGAGCGAGGGGTGATCTTTCGACTCGGGCGCTGCGTGGGCGCCAAGGGTCCTGGTGTGTTCTTCGTGATCCCCATCATGGACAAGATCGTCAAAGCCAACCTGCAGGAGGTCGCCGTGCCGGTCCAGCCCCAACAGGTGATCACCAAGGACAACGTCACCCTCACTCTGGACGCCGTGGCGTTCCTGCGGGTGATCGACCCGGTGTCGTCGGTCGTGAAGGTCCAGAACTGGTATCAGGCGGCAGGCCTCGTGGCCCAGACCACCTTGCGGTCGGTCATCGGACACCACGAGCTCGACGAGTTGCTGTCATCGCGTGACCAGATCGACAGCGAGCTCAAGATCGCCCTCGATCGCCAGACCGAGGACTGGGGTGTCGAGGTGCGCCGGGTCGAACTGCGCGATCTCGATCTGCCGGAACAGATCCAGCGGGCCATGGGCCGCCAAGCCGAGGCCGAGCGGGATCGACGAGCCAAGATCATCGCCGCCGACGGCGAGCTCCAGGCCTCGGTAAAGCTCTCCCAGGCTGCGGCGGCCATGTCGTCCCCGGCGGCGATGCAGCTGCGAACGCTGCAGACCATGGCCGAGATCTCGACCGAACGGAACTCGACTATCGTGTTTCCGATCCCGGTCGAGATCATGCACGCAGTCAAGGCGTTCACCGTGTCTCAGGAGGTCCTCGCGTCTCAAGCCCTCGGTGTCCCGTTCGCCGGAGTCAGCCCGGCTGACCCGAGTGCCCCGCCGCCCCTTGAACCAGCGCCTGAGGGCACCCTGTCCGCCGAAGTCGCGGTACCGTCCCTGCCCGACATCCCGCCGCCGCCGGTTCCACCGCCGCCGCCAGCTGTCTGATCCGGTATCAGTCGCCGAGGGTGATCGGCTCGTCGTCAGGATCCATCGAGTCGTCGGGTACGACTGACCTCTCTTCCTTGTCAGCACCGATGCCGACCTCTTGGCGGATGCGCTCGGAGATCTCCACCATGATCTCAGCGTTCTCGGCGAGGAACACCTTGGCGTTCTCCCGACCTTGGCCGAGCTGTTCGCCCTCGTAGGTGTACCAGGCGCCCGACTTCTTCACGAAGCCGAGATCCACCCCGATGTCGAGCAGCGAACCCTCCCTGCTCACCCCCTTGCCGTACATGATGTCGAACTCCGCTTGCCGGAAAGGTGGACTGCACTTGTTCTTCACCACCTTGACCCGCGTGCGGTTGCCGACCACCTCGACGCCGTCTTTGATGGACTCGATGCGGCGGATGTCGAGCCGGACCGACGAGTAGAACTTGAGCGCCCGCCCGCCAGGAGTCGTCTCGGGGCTGTTGTGCACCATCACTCCGTCGACGAAGTAGTTGTGGGTTCCCTCCACCTCTAGGTCGAACCGATGGTTGCTGCCTTTTGGCTTCATCGGTCCGATTCGCACGATCGGCAACGGCATGAGCTCACGACGCGAGGAGGCACATACGGGCTGTACGTCGAACCGGCCCCGATAGCGGGACAAGAGCTTGTAGTCCATCGACGGATGGACAAAGGGGGCGACCAGCGCATGCAACTTCGCCGTCTCCTCCTTGGAGAAGACCAGGTACGCCATCGGGTTGGACCCGCGCTCGATCAGCTTCGGACGGATGCCCCACGTGTCGGCCAGGTGATCGACCAACCGTTGGCGCGTGGTCGACTCCATGGCCTGCACGCAGATCTCCGACCGGCCACTTCCATCGCGCGTGCGCTCCTGCAGACCATTGGCCCGGATCGAGAACGAACCGTCATCCATGTACCAAAGCGCGAGCGACAATGGCGTGAGGGCCTTCAGGTAGTCATGGCTGAACACCTTCTTGCCGTCGACATAGACCGCTCGACGGAGCTCTGCCAACTCGGGCAACGGCTGTACGTCGAAGAAGACCGCCCCTTTGCTGTTGGAGGACCGGCTGATCGACAGGTTGGCGAACAATGACGCCTTCCAATCGGCATACCTCTCTTGCTTGGCGCCATGGCCGAACCGAAGCCGTGCGCCGTGGCCACCGCGGGAAGGTGATAGCGCGCCGTCACCCATCAGGGTCCCGAGAACGACCTCCCATTGGAAGTCCGACAGGTGGTGCTCGACGGACTGCAGGACCCGATCGCCCACCGCAAGCTCCTGGGCTTCCCGCCAGCCGCCCGGGGTCATGACCTGGTGGTTGTGCGTACAGGCAAACTGGGCCCGGCCGTTCCCGGAAGGCTTGGCCACAGAGAAGGTGAGAAACTCACCGGTGCGTCCGTTGTCGAACCAGTTGACCACCTTCTTCGGTACGACCTCTCCGAGCTCCGGGTCATACGAGAGCACCTCGACCGGCAACTTCTGATTGACGATCTTGCCGATCTTCTCCTGCGTTCCGTCGGCCAGAGTGACTCGGGTGCCGGCGGAAAAACAGCCGAACATGACGCCGATCTTCTCGCGGAGCTGGTTGATGAAGATGCAGACGGTGTTAGAGCGGTTCAGGTTGGCGGAGAGCTTGCGCAGAGCCTGGGACATGAGACGGGCCTGGAGGCCGACATGGGTGTCACCCATGTCGCCTTCGATCTCGGCCCGAGGGGTGAGCGCGGCCACCGAGTCGATCACCACCACATCGAGCGCGCCCGAGCGTATGAGCATGTCGGTGATCTCGAGCGCCTGCTCGCCGGTATCAGGCTGGGAGATGAGCAACTCGTCGACATCCACCCCGATGGCCCGGGCGTAGATCGGGTCCATGGCGTGCTCGGCGTCGATGTAGGCACAGATGCCGCCGTTGCGCTGGGCTTCGGCCACGACATGCATGGCGAGGGTGGATTTGCCCGAGGATTCGGGCCCGTAGATCTCCACGACCCGCCCCCGGGGCAG
>JBBSGQ010000278.1:0-5297 GCA_038253965.1 Acidimicrobiales bacterium
CAGGTGAACCTATGTCATGAAGTCGTCGGGGTTCACAGACTCGATGAACTCCTTGAACTGCTCGACGACCTCTTCCTCCTCACCGTCGTCCTCGTCTTCAGCGACGTAGCCGGCGTCGGCAAGGACGTCCTCTCGGGCGAAGATCGGCGAACCCGTACGGGCCGCCAAGGCCAGCGCGTCGGATGGGCGGCTCGAGATCGTGTGGACACCGTCTGAGGCGTTGCACTCGAGCTCGGCGAAGAAGGTGCCCTCCCGGACCTCGGTCACCACTACGCGCTCGAGGCTCACACCCATCTCGTCGAGCACGTTCTTCAACAGGTCATGGGTCATCGGTCGAGGTGTGACGATCTCCTCCAGCGCGAACGCGATCGCGTTGGCCTCTGGCGCGCCGATGAAGATCGGGAGCACGCGACGGGCACCACCTACCTCCCGTAACAGCGCGATCGGTGAGCTGCTCGGCACCTCTACGCGCACTCCGACGAGCTCCATCTCGACCATCTCGGCCACCCTACCGTGATCACTCAGCGACCGTCCGGACGGGGCGACGCCCCGTACAGGACCGGTACGAAGCGGTCAGGATCCTCGGCCAGCAGCGCCGACTCGACTCCGAACAAGGCGGGCAAGTTCCGATAGCGACCGGCGAAATCCAGGCCGTAACCGATGAGGAACTGGTCAGGCGCGTCGAGACCGACGAAATCCACGGCGACGGGGAGTATGCGCCGCGCTCGCTTGTCGGCGAGACCGCACAGAGCGACTGACTCAGCCCCGTGTCGGCGAAGCTGACCGAGCAGATAGCTCGCTGTCAGCCCGGTGTCGACGATGCCCGTCGTGAGCACGACGGCGCGTCCGGTGATGTCGGCATCCAGGTCCTTCACCAGCCGGGTCCGGCCACGGACGCCGTCATACGGCGCGACCGCCACGAAGTCCACAGCCACGGGAACCGTCACGTGGCGGGCCACGTCCGCAAGGAAGACCACCCCTCCCTTCAGTACGCCGACGAGGACGAAGCCTCCGGGGTAGGCGCGGGAGAGCTCGGCACCCAACCGACGGGCGATGTCACCGAGCCGGCGCGACGACGCGATCAGCCTGGGAGCAGCGAGCGCGTCGTGCGCCGGTGCCCCGGCCATCGTTCAGCGTGGCTGCAGGTGGTCGTGCAAGGCGGAGCGAAGCAACGCGGCGCGCAGCTGTTCACCGAGGAGCGACAGATCGCCGAGCGCCTCGATGACCTGCTGACGAGCGTGAGGATTGCGCTGCTTGAGCAGAGGCATCACAAGCTGCTCGAAGACCCCGCCTTCGCGCTCCGCGGCCACCTTGAACATGCGAAGGTGGCGGGGCTCGAGCCCGCGGCCGAGGAACGCTGCACACTTTTGGGCGACGATGAGCGCGTCACCGTCATACAGGTGATCGTTACCGACCGTCCGCGCAGCCAGCAGACCGAACTGCTCGAGCTCGCGCAACACGGTTTCAGTGATGCCGGCTGCTCTCGCCAACTCGTCGGCGTTGAGGCTGACCGTCGAAGACCCCGCATCGAGCGGTGTGGCCGGCCGAGGTGTCGGGGCGCCCTCACCCGGGGGATGTGCGGCCGCGTTGCCCGACGACGTCGCCGAGCGGGCGGCCGTATCCGATCCGGCACTGGCCACCTCGGACGCCGCGTTCCGCCGCTCGGCCTGGCGGGCGAGGTCACTCATCCAGATCGGTATCGGCTCGTCGCCTCCCTCATCGGACTCGGCGCCTTCCTCACCTTGCAAGCGCACCTTGATGATCTTCAGCGGGAGGAAGTTCTCGCGTTGCTGCTTGAGGATCCAGCGGAGGCGCTCGATGTCTGCCTGGTAGAACTTGCGATAGCCGGAGGGCGTGCGTTCCGGGTCGAGCAGGCCTTGACTCTCGAGAAAGCGGATCTTCGAGATCGTGACATCGGGGAACTCATCTTGCAACAGCCCGAGCACCTCACCGATCGAGAGGTGGTCGGTCATCGTCGCCGGTCCACCGTCGGAGCGGAGAAGAAGATCAACTTGAACTTGCCGACCTGAACCTCGTCTCCGTTGCTCAGCGGGGCCTCGTCGATCCTCTCCCGGTTGAGGTAGGTACCGTTCAGCGAGCCGACGTCACGCACGCGATAGCCATCGGCAGTCCGGGTGATGTCGACATGGCGGCGTGACACGGTGATGTCGTCGAGGAAGATGTCGGAGTCAGGGTGACGACCGGCAGTGATCACCTCCTTGTCGAGCGCGAACGAAGAACCGGCGTTCGGTCCGCGCTTGACCACCATGACACCGTCTGCAGCCACCTCGTTGAGATCGACGCTCACCTCCTCGCCGGCACCGGCGGGGGGTTCGAGCTGGAACGACATGGTGGTGTGATCTCCGGGAGACTCGTGCTCGAGCGGCACCCCACACGATGAGCAGAAGTTGGAACCCGTCGGGTTCCGATGTCCGCAGTTGTTGCAGTAGATCTCCGACACGTACGTCTCCTCGCGGTCAGCCTGCGGAGGCCGTCTGCCGGTGGGCGGTCTCGATGCGGTGAACCTCGCAGCGGATGCTCCTCACCCCTCGATCAGCTTCCGGTACGCCGCTGCGTCGAGGAGCGCATCGAGCTCAGAGGGGTCGTCAGGGTCGATCACACAGATCCAGCCCTCGCCATAGGGGTCCTCGTTGATCCGTTCGGGCGCCTCTGCGAGGTCCATGTTGACCTCGACGATCGTCCCGCTGACCGGGGCATAGATGTCCGACACCGACTTTGTCGACTCGACCTCGCTCACTCCCCCGCCGGCCGACACGACCACCCCGACGTCGGGAACCTGTACGAACACGACGTCGCCGAGCGCATCCTGCGCGTATTCGGTGATGCCGATCCGGAGCCGATCCCCCTCGAGCCGAACCCACTCGTGATCTGTCGAGTAGCGGAGCTCTTCGGGAACATCCATGGCTGGCAAAGCTACCGCAGCTGAGGCTGCCCGGTCCCAAGGTCAGGTCAAGGTTGAGGCAGCAGGCCCGCTGCGACACAGGACCTATCGCAACATCTGGCGGATCCGGCGCGCGTACTCCTGAGCAAGTCTGGCTGCCGCGGCGTCGTCGGGTCCCTCAGCCCATATGTGGGTGATGGGTTCCTCGGGATCTGGCACGGCGAGGACCCAGCCACCCTCGTGGATCACCTTGACCCCATCGATGAGCTCGAGCCGGCGGTCCTTGCCCAGCTCGACGAGGCTCCGCATTACGAAGCCCTTCTGCTCCCACGGTGTCACCACCGTCTCGTGTGCGATGTACACCTTGGGAAGCGCACTGCGGACCTTCGACAGGGAGGTCTTCTGCAACGCCAAGAGCTCGAGGAGCTTGACCAGAGTTGCCGCAGCGTCGAAAGCCGGCAGGAACCCGGGAAGGATGAAACCCCCATCGTCACTGCCGGCGAAACCCACCCCTTTGAGGCTGGCCGCTTCCATCAGAGCAGCCGTGCTCATCTTCGTGTACACGACCTCGACGCCGTGAGCGGCCGCGAGCTCTTCGACCACCCGGCTGACGTTCACCGGAACTGCCAACCGGTCTCCCAACAGATGCCCGGACACGAGCGACACCAGAGCCAGGAGCGCTTCGCCGTCGGAGAGAACAGTGCCGCGGTCATCGACGAACGTGAGGTGCTCGCCATCAGGATCGATCACCGCTCCGAGGTGGGCGCCCGAAGCCTGTACGAGAGAGGCGACCTCGGCCGCGTGTGCATCTCGGTCGAAGCTGATCAACCCGCTCGTCGATGCATAGGGGTTCACCCCCAACACATCTGCGCCGAGCTTGCCGAGCACGTTCGGCATGACGAATGAAGTCGAACCGTAGCCGTAGTCGACCACGAGCTTGAAACGCGCGGCCCGCACAGCCTCCATGTTGACTGTGTCCTCGAGCGCGGCGGTGTACTGCTCGAGCGCCCGCGGTGGGAACCCGATGTCGCCGATCTCCGCGGCCAGGACGCGCCGAAAATCCTCTCGAACGAAGAGCCGCTCGATCTTGCGCTGGGCGTCTTCGGTGATGTCGATGCCGGCGGAATCGAAAAAGCGCATCACGACGGATTGCGGGTCGCCTGCGACAAGCCGGATGGTGATGCCCCCCGAGGAAAACGGCTGACGGGTCAGAAACCGGGTGACCGGCACGGAGGCCACCTCGAGGTCCAAGACGTTGGCGCCTGCGGCGTTCAAGCCGGCCATCATGGCGCGCTTCAGCATCCGAGAGGCCCGACTCGAGTCACGCGAGGTGATGACCGTGGCGTTCTTCTTCTGCGTGGTGGCGTAGGCCATGGCGACCCTGGCCGCCAACTCAGGTGTCATGTCCACGTTGGCCAGCCCAGCGACTCCGGCCCGCCCGAACAGACTTCGGGCGCCCTTGGACTCCCACACGATGGAGGAGTTGATGATGGCCCCGGTCTCGACGGTCTTGAACGGATAGATCTTGACCCCTGCGGCGACGTGGGCGTTCTCGCCGATGAAGCACTCATCGCCGACCACCGCCCCTTCGTCTACACGAGCCCCGCGGCGCAGATCGCTGGCCCGTCCGATCACCGAACCGCGAAGGCGCACCGCCTCACCGATGTACGCGTTGTCATGGATCACGGCCCGTTCGAGGTCGGCATCGCCGCGGACCCGGACGTTGCTGCCGAGGACCGTGTAGTCCCCGATGCGCGTGCCGGCTTCGACCCGGCAGTAGTCGCCGATCACCGCGCAGCCCTCGATCTTGGCTTCGGGGTGGATCTCCGCGCCCTCGCCGAGCCACACACCGGGATTCAGCTCGAACCCGGCGAGGTTGACGGCCACCTTGCCGTCGAGCATGTCCTTGTGCGCGGCGAGGTAGGCCTCGAGGGTCCCCACGTCCTCCCAGTAACCCTTGGCGACGGCGCCGAACAGCGGTTGGCCGTCCTCCAAGAGCTTCGGGAACACCTCGCTCGAGAAGTCCACGGGTCGGTCGGCGGCGATGAAGTCGAAGATCTCCGGCTCGAGCACGAAGATGCCGGTGTTGATCGTGTCGCTGAACACCTGGCCCCACGTGGGCTTCTCGAGGAAGCGTTCGATGCTCCCGTCATCGCGGGTGATGACGATCCCGAACTCGAGCGGGTTCTCGACAGCCACGAGGCCGATGGTGGCCAATGCCTGGTGCTGCTCGTGGAAGTTCAAGAGCCGACCGAGATCGATGTCGGTGAGCACGTCGCCGGAGATCACGAGGAACCGCTCGTGGAGCTCGTCCATGGCGTTGCGGACCGAGCCGGCAGTGCCGAGCGGCTGGTCCTCGGTGGCGTACACCATGCGCACGCCGAACTCTTCCCCA
>JBBSGQ010000279.1:0-5267 GCA_038253965.1 Acidimicrobiales bacterium
ACTTCGAACGTGAGGTCAGCCTGCTGACCAAGGAGACTGCGCCCAAGCGGGGCGCGACCTCATCGTGGGCTGAGTCGCCCGATCAGCGGCGCCGCGAATAGGCGGCTCCACGATGACGTCGAGGTAGCTCCACCGAGCGAGCCCTCTGCGCTGCTGGTCGGCTCCGCTCCCATCAGTCGTGCCTTCTCGCCCGAGCTTGGCACTCCCTCGCCAGGCCAGACGGGTAGAGCTACCCGTGTGGCCGGGTGCCGACACGATCACGTGGCGACCAGCACTACCCGCTCGTGGTGTCGCCGGTGACATAGCGCAGGAACAAGAAGTCGTCTCTGCTCAGCGCGTGCGAGAGGCGCATGGCGACGAGGTGCGGCGGTGGCGGACCCGATGTCAGTCCTTTGGTCCCAGGGCCGGTGAGAGCGGGCGAGACGCTGAGGTTCAACTCGTCGACCACACCGGCTCCGAGCAGTTGGCCGTTCAGCGAGGGGCCACCCTCGGCGAGCACGAAGTCGATCCCGCGACGGCCGAGCTCGCCCAGCGCGGCGGGCAAGTCCACGCGACCGCCATCGCCGACCGCTATGAGCTCGCCAACGCGAGAGACCTCGCGCACCTTCGCCTCGTCGGCGCCCGTGCCGGTGATCACCAACGGCGGCTCGACGGCCTCGAGGAACAGGGCCGCGTCAAGATCCAGATCAAGCGAACCGGACACGATGGCGAGGCGAGGCACCTCGGCCTGGCCCCGGGATCGTCGCTCGGCCCGACGCTCAGGTGCCGGACGAGGCGGGCCATACCGTTCGGCCCGGACCGTGCCCGCGGCGACGAGGATCACATCAGCAACCGAGCGCAGGGACAGGAACATCTCCCTGTCCGCTGGACCACCGAGCCCCCCGGACAGCCCGCGAACCTGGGTGGCACCGTCGATGCTGACCACCATGTTGATCGCCACCCAGGGTCGGTCGGGTGGCGGCTTGCGCTCATAGGAGGCGTGCAACGCCACCGGGTCGACGTCGTCGAGCGGGTCAGGGAGCAGTTGTCGCACGTCTCGACCGTACCGGCGCGCAACGAAAGGGCGGGTCGGTCGCGCTGGTAGGCGGCTGGTAGGCGGCCGGTAGCGCCGACACGCATCCCTGACGGCTGGCACGATGGAGCCATGACCATCGCCGAGGCCGCGCCGACGCCGGCCGCTCTGTCAACGACCACCGCGTATCGCTCGTGCCCACTGTGCGAGGCGGGCTGTGGTCTGGAGATCACGTTGGACGGGGCGGAGGTGCGCCGCATCCGGGGTGATCGAGCCGACGTCTTCAGCGCCGGGTTCATCTGCCCGAAAGGGTCGACCCTCAAGCAGCTGCACGAAGATCCGGACCGCATCCGCACGCCGCTCATCAAGCGGAACGGCACCTTCGAGCAGGCCACCTGGGCCGAGGCGTTCACCGAGATCGAAGCGCGCCTGTTGCCCATCATCGCCGAGCACGGTCGCGACGCGGTCGGGATGTACGTCGGCAACCCGAACGCCCACAACCTGGCAGGCCAGCTCTACCTCCGCCCACTGCTGAAGGGCCTCGGCTCGGTCAACTTGTTCTCGGCGAGCACTGTCGACCAGCGCCCGAAGGAGCTGTCGGCGGGACTGATGTTCGGTGGAGGCCTCACCGTGCCGATCCCGGATCTCGACCGAACCGACTTCCTGCTGGTCCTGGGAGCCAACCCGTACGCCTCGAACGGCAGCTTCGCCACTGCTCCGGACTGGCCTGGTCGCCTCGACGCGCTCAAGGCCCGTGGTGGCCGCCTGGTGGTGGTCGACCCGCGACGGAGCCGCACCGCGGAGGTGGCCGACGAGCACCTGGCCATCCGGCCGGGCACCGATGCGCTCCTGCTCGCCGCGCTGGTCACCACCCTGGCGGAGGAAGATCTGATCAACACCGGAGCGATTGCAGAGCACCTCGCCGGTTTGGACGACGCCGTGGCGGCGCTCGCTGTGTTCACGGCTGAGGCGGTGGCCGACGCGGTCGGCGTGGATGCGTCGGCAATTCGCCGGCTGGCCCGTGGACTGGCGGCCGCTCCCTCCGCCGCGGTCTACGGCCGGATCGGCACCACCACCGCCGAGTTCGGAACGCTCGCGAGCTGGCTGGTGGACGTGGTCAACGTCTGCACCGGCAACCTGGACCGGCCAGGTGGCGCGATGTTCACCCGGGCTGCGGTGGGAGCGTCGAACACCCGGGGCAAGCCCCAGGTCGGCCGGGGGATCCGGCTCGGAAGGCACCACAGCCGTGTCCGGGGGCTTCCCGAGTCGATGGGCGAGCTGCCAGCGATATGCATGGCCGAGGAGATCGACACGCCCGGCGACGGTCAGATCCGGGCGATGGTCACCATCGCCGGCAACCCCGCGGTGTCGACCCCGAACGCTGACCGCCTCGATGCCGCCTTGGCCGGTCTCGAGTTCATGGTGGCCGTCGACATCTACTGCAACGAGACCACACGGCACGCCGACGTGATCCTGCCGGCGCCCGATCCTCTGCAGAAGGGCCACTACGACATCGCGCTCCTCCAGCTGGCCATCCGCAACGTCGCCAACTACTCGTCCCCGGCGCTAACGCTCGAGCCCGACCAACTGGACGAGTGGGAGATCATGGCCAAGCTCGCGCTGATCGTCCAGGGGATGGGGGCAGACGCTGATCCGGCCACGGTGGACGACCTGATGATCGCATCACTGGTACGCAGTGCGGTTGCCGACGAACGCTCGAACGTCCACGGACGCGAGCCCGACGAGCTGATGGCTGCCCTGGAGCCCAGGCGTGGCCCTGAGCGCCTGCTCGACTTCATGCTGCGCACCGGACCGTACGGCGACGGGTTCGGCGCGGTCACCGAGCCGAACCCGAACGGTGCGCCGCGTCTCAGTCTTGACGTCTTGCTGGCCAACCCGCACGGGATCGATCTCGGTCCGCTCGAGCCTCGCCTGCCCGAGGTGTTGCGCACCCCATCGGGCAAGGTCGAGCTCGCACCCGAACCGCTCTTGCACGATGTCGCCAGGTTGGCTGCTGTGCTCGACCGGCCCCGCCCGGAACTCGTGCTCGTGGGTCGACGAGATCTCCGCTCCAACAACTCCTGGATGCACAACATCGAAGTGCTCGTCAAGGGCAAGCCGCGCTGCACGTTGCAGCTGCATCCCGATGACGCGTCCCGGATAGGCGTCGCGAACGGAGCGACGGCGACGGTGACCAGCCGGGCCGGTTCGCTCCAGGTGCCGGTGGAGATAACCACCGCCATCCGCCCGGGGGTGGCCAGCATCCCCCACGGTTGGGGCCACGACGGCGACGGTGTGGAGCTCGGGGTCGCTCGACGTCACGCCGGGGTCAACTCGAACATCTTGGCCGATGAACTGCTGTTCGATGAGGTTTCGGGCAATGCGGTGCTCAACGGCATCCCCGTGACGGTGGCGCCAACTGATCGGTGGTGATCTGCGCGCCTCGGACCGCCGGGTTGTGGCGAACAGGGAAACGCAGGTCAGCGGGTTTTCCACCGACGTTGGTGTGAACATGAGGTAAACGA
Source organism: Acidimicrobiales bacterium (assembly GCA_038253965.1). Lineage (GTDB taxonomy): Bacteria > Actinomycetota > Acidimicrobiia > Acidimicrobiales > Iamiaceae > JBBSGQ01. Next base: position 3,538 of record JBBSGQ010000279.1, read on the forward strand.
CCCCGAAATTCACAGGGTTGTACCCCTTCCCCTCCACAGGCCTGTCGTCTTACGGTGATCATCGGTGATCAACGGCTGCGTGGCGGGAACGAGCGGATGGTGTGGGTGCCCCTCGCGGTGGTCGGGTGACGTGCGTGAGGACGGGGTGGATTCTCCCGCCAGCGTGGGAGATTTCGCGAACGGCCTTTGACCTGCTTGTTTACGCCTCGCAAGCCGTTGACACCGTGGTAATTACCGTGCTGTAATTCGTCCCTACATCTTGTGGTGTCGGGGCGGCCGAGACCAGTCTGGCCACAAGTTCTTGTGGTCACTGGCATCGTTGGCCGGGTGCGAGCAGAGCGCTCCTCTCGAAGCGACACCGTTCCGGTCCCCCACGTCCTGCCTTCTGAGGAGCGTCCATGGCTCTGGCCCCCGAACAGACCCGCATCGGCATCCGCCGTCACTTCACCACCGCGGGGATCGATCCCTACGACCAGGTCGAGTGGGAGCGGCGCGACGCGCGCATCACGAACTTCCGGGACGGGTCGGTCGCGTTCGAGCAGATCGACGTGGAGTTCCCCGCTGGATGGTCGCTCAACGCTACCAACATCGTCACCCAGAAGTACTTCCGCGGGACGCCAGGCACCGAGGGCCGCGAGGCTTCGCTCAAGCAGGTGGTCGACCGGGTCGTCGACACACTCGTCCAGTGGGGCACCGAGGGTGGTTACTTCGTCGACGACGACGAGGCCGAGACGTTTCGAGCCGAGCTGAAGTACCTCATGATCACGCAGCGGGCGGCGTTCAACTCGCCGGTGTGGTTCAACATCGGCGTCCCCGGAGTGCCGCAGCAGGGCGCTGCGTGTTTCATCCTGAGCGTCGAAGACACGATGGACTCGATCCTCAACTGGTACGTCGAGGAGGGCACGATCTTCAAGGGCGGCTCGGGCGCGGGTATCAACCTGTCCCGCATCCGTTCGTCGGCCGAGTACCTCAAGGGTGGGGGCACGGCCTCCGGGCCGGTGAGCTTCATGCGCGGAGCAGATGCATCGGCCGGCACCATCAAGTCTGGCGGCAAGACGCGGCGAGCGGCCAAGATGGTCATCCTCGACGTCGACCACCCCGACATCGAGGAGTTCATCTGGTGCAAGGCTCGCGAGGAGGACAAGGCGCGGGCGTTGCGGGCCGCAGGCTTCGACATGGATCTCGACGGTCGGGACAGCCACTCGATCCAGTATCAGAACGCCAACAACTCGGTGCGGGTGACAGACGAGTTCATGCAAGCCGTGGTGGACGACAGCGACTGGCATCTGCGAGCTGTCAAGACCGGTGAGGTCGTCAGGACCATCCGGGCCCGCGACCTCATGCGCCAGATCAGCGATGCCACCTGGGCGTGCGCTGACCCGGGCATGCAGTTCGACACCACGATCAACCGCTGGCACACCGCAGCGAACACCGGCCGCATCAACGGCTCGAACCCTTGCAGCGAGTACATGCACCTCGACAACTCGGCCTGCAACCTGGCCAGCCTCAACCTGCTGACGTTCCTCGACGAGGACGGCACGTTCGATGTCGAGTCCTTCAGGTGTGCGGTCGAGGCGGTGTTCACCGCGCAGGAGATCCTGGTCGGTCGCGCCGACTACCCGACCAAGGCGATCGGCGACACGTCACGCAAGTTCCGCCAGCTCGGTCTCGGTTACGCCAACCTCGGCGCCATGCTCATGGCCCTGGGCATGCCCTACGACTCCGACGCC
>JBBSGQ010000280.1:0-5241 GCA_038253965.1 Acidimicrobiales bacterium
CACCCGGCCGTGCTCGATGAGCGAGTGGCAGGCGTCGTCTTCGTGGCCACGCGCGCCCATGCTGTCGTACCCGCGCTGGTCGCTGGCACGGTCCGTCGCCTCGGAGATCGGGCGCAGGCGAGGCTCGACGCCGGGGGCCAGATCCCGCTGGCCCAAGCGCTCGGCAAGCGGTTGGCGAGGGTGGCGTTCGGGCAACGACCGTCGCCGAAGGCGGTCGCCCAGGTCGCCGAGATGTCGACGTCGGTCCCACCCGAGACCTTCCTTTCGTCCGGGCTCGGTCTTCTGGATCACGACGCCCGGGATGCGCTTCGGCGCACCCGCACGCCGAGCATGGTCGTGGTGGGCACAAGAGATCTGCTCACCCCGGTCCGCTCCTCGCGACATCTCGCAGGGCTGCTCGAGGGATCCCAACTGCACGTCCTGCCAGGAGCCGGTCACCAGCTCATGCAGGAACGGCCCGATGACCTGGCCGACCTGATCGACGACTTCGTGGCCGACCTACCTGCGGTCGCGGCCGAAATGGCTCGAGTGTGATCACCGAGGTCCCAGGGGTCCGGGCTGGACATTGGACCGACGAGGCGGCCCGCACCGGGTGCACCGTCGTGCTGTTTCCGGCCGGTACCGTCGCATCCGGCGAGGTGCGCGGCGGCGCCCCCGCCACTCGGGAGCTCGATCTGCTAGCACCTGAGCGGCTCGTCCAACGCATCGACTCCGTCGTCCTGACAGGGGGGTCGGCGTTCGGGTTGGCGGCAGCTGATGGGGTGATGCGTTGGTGCGAGGAGCGCGGGATCGGCTTCCCGACACCGGCCGGCCCGGTCCCCATCGTGCCCGCGCTGGCGCTGATCGACCTCATGGTCGGCGATCCGTCTGTCCGTCCCGGTCCGAGCGAGGGGTACGCGGCGTGCCTGGCTGCTGGGTCCGATCCGATCGACACCGGCGCGGTCGGTGCCGGTACCGGGGCGACGGTGAGCAAGTGGCGTGGCCCGGATCACGTCCGACCCGGGGGCCTCGGCTCGGCTTCGGTCCATCGCGAAGAGCTGGTGGTCAGCGCGTTGATCGCGGTGAACGCAGTCGGCGACATCGACCCCGACGGTCGTGGACTCGACCGCGCGGTCGAGGTGCCGTGGCCGATCGTGGAGCCACCGTTCGGGAACACGACGATCGGCGTGATCGCCACGAACGCCCGACTCACGAAGTCCGAGTGCCTGCTCGTCGCCCAGAGCGGTCATGACGGGCTTGCACGCTGCATCGTCCCGGCCCACAGCCGCGTCGATGGGGATGCGCTCGTCGCCGCGGCGACCGGAACTGTGGACGCCCCGCCCGATCTCGTTCGCCTGTTCGCTGCCGCAGCCGTCGAACGAGCGGTTCGTAGCTTGGCGTGACCGACCCCTCACTACGCTCAATGGGATGTCAGCGCTCGAGGTGCTCGCCGAGCAAGCATCAGGCTGCACGCGCTGCGCCTTGGCCGAAGGCCGGACCCAGGTGGTGTTCGGCATGGGGAACCCCACAGCCGACCTGATGTTCGTCGGCGAGGGTCCCGGCGCCGAGGAGGACAGGTTGGGATTGCCCTTCGTCGGCCGATCCGGCCAGTTGCTCGACCGTCTGGTACTCGAGGAGATGGGCCTCACCAGGGCCGACTTCTACATCGCGAACACGGTGAAGTGCCGTCCACCGGGGAACCGAGATCCGCGGCCCGACGAGATCGCGGCCTGCCGGTCCTACCTCGAACGCCAGCTCGACCTCATCGATCCCACAGTCGTCGTCACGCTCGGCAACTTCGCTTCCAAGCTGTTGCTGGACACGAACGTGGGCGTCACGAAGCTGCGCGGCCGTGCTTACCCGTACCGAGCGGGCGTCCTCATCCCGACCGTCCACCCGTCATTCGTGCTGCGAGGCGGCACAGGGGCGATGGCCCAGATGCGCGCCGACCTCGTGCGAGCCAAGCTGGTCCTCGCCGGACAACTGAACGCATGACCGCTGATGCGCTGCGCGCCGTCACCACTGACGCCGATCAGACCCGAACCATGGCCGGCGAGATCGCCGGGATGGCTGGCGCCGGCGACCTCATCCTGCTCGTCGGAGAGATGGGGACAGGTAAGACGGCGTTCGCTCAGGGGTTCGGCTCGGGCCTCGGTGTGACCGAGCAGATCACGAGTCCTACGTTCACGATCGTGCACGAGTACTCCGGTCGCCTGGCCTTGCACCATCTCGACGCCTACCGGCTCGAGCACCTGCACGAGGTCGCCGAGCTCGGAGTCGCCGAGATGCTCGACGAACCGGCTGTGATGCTCGTGGAATGGGGCGACGTTCTCCTGCCGGTGCTGCCCGCCGACTACCTCGAGGTACGCATCACCTACGGCCGCGCGGAGGATGACCGGCTGTTCTCGTTCATACCCGTCGGCACCCGTTGGGCTGCCCGCTTCCGCCAGCTGGGGGAAGTCGTGGAGCCGTGGGCCCCGTGCTGATCCTCGGTCTAGAGACCGCCACCGGACAGGTCGGGTGCGCGATCGGCGGACATGAAGGCGTGCTCGCCTCCTCGCACTCGGCTCGCAGCAAGCGCCATGCCGAGTCGCTCACCCCGGCCATCGAGTTCGTGGTCCGGCAGGCTCGGGTAGAGCTGGCCGACATCGGGTGCGTGGCGGTGGACCACGGACCCGGCCTGTTCACCGGGCTCCGGGTCGGCGTGGCGTCGGGCAAGGCGGTGGCCCAGGCATTGCGGGTTCCCATGATCGGCGTGTCGAGCCTGGACCTGTTGGCGTTCCCGGCGCGGTTCACCAGCCGTCGCATCGCCGCTGTGATCGACGCTCGCAGAGGTGAGGTCTTCTACGCGTTCTACCGGCAGGTCCCGGGCGGCGTGCAGCGCCTCACCGAGCCAGCGGTGGGGACCCCTGACGATCTGGCCGCCGAGGTCCTGGCCCATGGTCGGGAGACGCTCGTGGTAGGCGACGGAGCGCACCGCTACGGCGATCGGTTGGCCAAGGGGCCCGACGTCGAGCTGGCCGGTGGCGACTTCAGTTATCCATCGGCGCGTTCTCTGGTGCGGCTGGCGCACGCGCGCGCCCTGCGCGAGGAGTGGGTGAACCCGGGAGACATCGAGCCGATGTACCTCCGCAAACCCGACGCAGAGATCAACTGGTCGTCGAGGGACGGGATGTGATGGCCGCCCGGCTCGAAGATCCCGACCTGACAGTGGTGCTCACCCCGATGCGCCGTCGCCACCTCCGAGGCGTGCTGCGAATCGAAGGCCAGGTGTATCCCCGACCGTGGTCGCCTGGCCTGTTCGCCGGCGAGCTCACCCTGACCGACAGCCGCGTGTATGTGGTCGCCCGGATCGGTGCTGCCGTGGCCGGGTATGGCGGTCTCATGGCGGTCGCCGACGACGGCCACATCACCACCATCGCCGTGGATCCCGCATGGCAGCGACACGGGTTGGGCAGTCGGCTCCTGCTCCAGCTCGTCGACAGCGCACTGGCGCGCGGAGTCGAGCAGCTGACCCTCGAAGTGCGTGCGTCCAACCGTCCGGCCCAGGAGCTCTACCGCAGGTTCGGCTTCGCCCCAGCGGGGGTCCGTCGCGGCTACTACGCGGACAACGGCGAAGATGCGCTCGTGATGTGGGCCCACGACGTGCGGACTGACGCGTACTCCGAGCGTCTCGCGGCCATCCGAGAAGGCGTCACCGGAACCACCGTTGTGGAAGGGTTCGACCCGTGACGCAGCGCACGATCGGCCCGGACAGCAGGGTGCTCGGGATTGAGACATCCTGTGACGAGACGGCGGCTGCGGTGGTCGCAGGTGCCCACGTCGTGCTGTCATCGGTGGTGTCCAGCCAGGTCGATCGTCACGCCCGATTCGGTGGCGTGGTCCCCGAGATCGCCAGCCGCGCCCATGTCGAGCTGCTCACCCCCGTGATCGCCCAGGCCCTTGTCGAGTCAGGTGTTGCCGACGGCGACATCGACGCAGTGGCTGCGACCAACGGCCCCGGCCTGGTAGGAGCCCTCCTCGTCGGGGTCAGCACAGCGAAGGCGCTCGCCCTGGTCTGGGACGTACCGTTCGTGGCGGTCAACCATCTCGAAGCGCACCTGTACGCCGCTCTCCTGGAGGACCCGTCGCTCGAACTGCCGGCAGTCGTGCTGCTGGCCTCCGGCGGGCACACGTTGCTCGTCGCGATGGAGGCTCACGGCCAGTACCGGTTGCTCGGTTCTACCATCGACGACGCCGCGGGAGAGGCGTTCGACAAGGTCGCCCGGTTCCTCGGGCTGGGGTACCCCGGGGGTCCGGCCATCGACCGAGCGGCGATGCAGGGCGATCCGTCGGCCATCGCGTTTCCCCGGCCGATGCGCGACCAGGGCCTCGATTTCTCGTTCTCCGGGGTCAAGACGGCTGTGGTGAACCACGTCCATCGCCACCCCGATGTGCTCACCGCTGACGTCGCCGCCTCGTTCCAAGAGGCGGTGGTGGACGTGTTGGTGTCCAAGGCGCAACGCGCAGCGCGCCAGATCGGGGCCAAGGCGATGTGTCTCGGCGGAGGGGTTGCTGCGAACTCGTTGCTGCGGGAGCGATTCCTCGACGCGTGTGTGCAGGACGGGATCCACGCGCTTCTCCCCAGCCGGTCGATGTGCACCGACAATGCCGCGATGGTGGCCGCGGCGGGCTGGTGGCGCCTGCGATCAGACGGTCCCAGCGCCCTCGACTGCGGCGCCGATCCCAAGCTCCGCTTGCCGGTGCTCGACTGAGCTGCGGCGAGACCTGGCACTCGACGGTTGCGAGTGCCAGCGTTCGGGGCCTAGGGTTGGCACTCGCCACATGAGAGTGCTAACGCCGCGTTTGCACGCCGTTCGCACGGAACCACCGCCATCGGAGGCGCTGATGAACCTGCAGCCACTCGAGGATCGAATCGTCGTCAAGCCCGGCGATGCCGAGGAGATGACCGCAAGCGGTCTGGTCATCCCCGACACTGCCAAAGAGAAGCCCCAACAGGGCGACGTCCTGGCAGTCGGCCCCGGCCGTCGCTCGGACCAGACCGGCGAGATCATCCCCGTCGACGTGAAGGTCGGCGACACAGTCGTGTACTCGAAGTACGGCGGGACCGAGATCACCACCGAAGGCGACGACGTGCTGATCCTCAAGGCCCGCGACGTCCTCGCGGTCGTAACCAAGTAGGAGCGCTTATGCCAAAGATCCTGAAGTCCAACGACGAGGCCCGTCGTGGCCTCGAAGCCGGCGTCAACAAGCTGGCCGACG
>JBBSGQ010000281.1:0-5224 GCA_038253965.1 Acidimicrobiales bacterium
GACCGAACCGCGTGCCACGATTGGCTGCGACGGCGAGCGCATACTTGCGGACCATCGACCACTGGCTGCGCTGGCGACGGGTCCCGGTCGGCTTGCCATCTCTGTCGTACATCGGGGCGTCACATTCAGACCGCGTTCTTCGAGCAAGTTGGAGAACTGAGTACCTGCTGAGGACGAGCGGCGCTCAATCACACCTCGTGCCGACCGGATCGGTGCTTCTCCAGTGCTTGGTGGTCGCTCGGCCAGTTCGGTTGCATGAGATGCCACTGCTCGGGCGCTCGCCGAATGAGGTCTTCGAGCTCGTGGGCCAAGGTCTGGGTCAACCGGGCAACGTCATCTCGCAGACGCCCGGTGCGGTCGGCCGGTATCGGAGGCCGGATCAACCCTCGACGGCCCGCGCTCTCGAAGTACACAGCGCACGGAAGCAGCGGCGCACCGCTGCGCAGGGCGAGCGTCGCGGGGCCCGCAGGCAAGGTGGTGGGCTCCCCGAAGAACTCGACAGGAATGCCGCCGCCTCCGAGGTCGCGGTCACACAGCAAGCACACGATCCGATTCGCCTTCAGAGCCCGGATCACGTCGGCGCCGGCCGAGGGGCCAAGCGTGATGATCTCCAGACCGAACGCTCGACGGAGCTCGACGAACCACTCCCCCAGCTCAGGCGGCTTGATCGCCTCGGCCACCGCTGAGACAGGCACTCGTTTGACCTCCGTGAGCCAGAACGCCGCCCACTCCCATCCCCCGAGATGCGGAAGAGCCAGGATGACACCGTTCCCGGCATCAAGACCGTCCGATACATGGTCGAAGTCGTCGACGACTATTCCGCGCGCGATGTCAGCCGCGGAGGTCCCCGGAAGACGGAACGATTCGATCCAGTAGCGGCCGTAGGACTCGAACGTGTGGTGCACCGACCTCCGCAGGGCGCGACCGGACAGTCGGCGACCCGACACCCGCTCGAGGTTGCGCTCGACGATGAGCCGCCGCTCGGGAAGCGCCTCTGCTGCTGCTGCGCCGAGAAGCCGCGCCACTGCGGGAACCGCTGCGCCCGGCAGGCCACGCGCGGCAAGTGCGCCTGCTCGGTACGCGAGGTAGACCGGATCCGCCGGCACGAGCCGGTTCAGGGGGAAGGAGGCCGCGAGCGAGAGCGGCTCCGCCATTCCCCTGCTGTGCGGCGCGGGCGCCGGGACTTCGGCCGGTCACGCAGGACGCGTCTCGGCCGGTTCGGTTGCTGCGGGCGTACGACTGATGCCTGCCTCCATACCTTCACGAACCGCTGTCCGACCGTGATCGAAGTGAGCACGAGCATGACCCACAACACACCGACCAGCCATTGGCTGAACAGCAGCCCGAAGCCGAGGATGGCCAGGCGCTCTGCCCGTTCCATGAGGCCACCCTTGGCATCGAAGCCGAGAGCCTCAGCCTTGGCCCGTTCGTAGGAGACGAGCATGGATACGGCCAGCACAGCCAAAGGGAGAACGCCAACCCGCCCTGCATGGGTGGTCGCCAGGAACCAGGCGACGCCGCCCAGCAGGAGCGCATCGGTGAGGCGGTCGGCGACCGAGTCGAAGAACGCCCCTCGCGGCGAGGCGGTGCCAGAGGCCTTCGCCACCGCACCATCCAGCACGTCGGGCAGGGCGGTCAGGATGAGTAGCAGCAGCCCGGCACGGAGAGCGCCGGCGCCGATCGCCACCGATGCGCCGACGGCCATGAGCACGCCTACGGCAGTGAGGTGATCGGCTCGCAGGCCCGTGCGCTCGAGTTGCGCGCCCACGGGACGCAGCCTCTGCTCTGCGTTGGCCCGGAAATGGCCGTCGAACATCGCGTAGCTCCTGAGAAGGCGACGTGTGCTTGCTGAAGTTAGCAGTTCAACCGCCGGAGCGCGTTGTTCTGTTCCCGGCGCGGATCCACCCTATGCATCACCTGGTGTGGGTCAGCGCATCCCCATGCGCCCGGATCGCGAGGCCGACCGTGATCGGCTCAAGTCCGCAACCCATGTGCCGATCGAGTAACGGCGGTGCCGTCCGGCCAGGACCGTCTCTTGTCGGTGCAAAGGCGCAGATGTACGTCAGCCGACCTCCCAAGGAGACTCTCTCATGCGGCTTCGAAGTCTCTCGCCGCTGGTGCTCGTGGCATCCATCCTCATGTTCGCCGTCGGCGGGTGCACGCCACCGAAGTCCGTGACATTTCGCGGTCATGGTTACGGCCACGGACGCGGCATGGGCCAATGGGGTGCCTACGGCTACGCCGTGGATCTTGGATGGTCGTGGAGCCAGATCGCTGACCACTACTACGGCGGCACCGTCACCTCGCGGCTCGGGACGAACCCCGTACAACGGGTGTTGCTGCAGGCCAACTCTGGTCGTGACCTCGTGGTGGCCCAAGAACGGGGCCACATCGTGACCAGCGCCGGGACCCCGACAGTTGGTACTCGAGCCGTGAGGGTCAGCCGAGTCGACGACGCGAGGTTCGCGTTCTACGAAGGCGCGGGTTGCGGCGGCCCTTGGACCCTGCGCTCGACTGTCTCTGCCGCGGAGCTCGTGGTCGCGCCGAAGGTAGGTGGCGAAGACCGCACCGAGATGCTCCAGGTGTGTCAGGCAAGCGGCCAGGAGTTGGTGCGGGGCGCGCTCATCGCGGTGCACGCCGCCGGTTCGATCCAGACGGTGAACCGTATCGACACCGAGAACATGTTGCGCAGTGTGATCGCTCGGGAGATGTCACCGTCGTGGGCGAACGCGGGGGGCGGCCGTGGCCTTCAGGCCTTGGCCGCGCAGGCCGTCGCTGCCCGCTCCTACTTGAACTTCGGTGACCGGCGGTGGGCTCCGATCGCCACGACCTGCGACGGCGGCTCGTGTCAGGCCTACAGCGGTGTCGGCCACCGGGCCACCGGCGTGTCAACGTGGTCGATCTACGAGGACAGCCGCACGGACATGGCAGTGGCCGGGACCGTCGGCTCGATCCGTCGCTTTCCCGATGGCAAGGTCGCAGCGACGGAGTTCTCGGCGTCCTCGGGGGGATGGAGCAGGGGTCCGGTCTTTCCCGCTGTCGTTGACGCCGGCGACGCCGTCAGCGGCAACCCCAACCACAACTGGTCGGTGGACATCTCGTCGTCAACCATCGAAACTGCGTTCGACCGTCGACAAGGCCGCGATCTCGGACCGCTCCAGGGGGTCGTGGTGGAGAGTCGCGACGGCAATGGTGCCGACGGCGGACGAGTGACCTCGGTACGGGCGCGATTCTCGGGAGCCGAGATTTTGGTGTCCGGAGATGACATGCGAACCCTGCTCGGCCTGAAGTCGAGCTGGTTCACGCCCGTGGCCAACTGATCACCGGCGGCTCACAACCCGTTCTGGCGCATAGCCGCGAGCTGCGCAGGCTGGCCTTTGCATGCCGCCTGCGTTCGGATGCACCGGTGCGGCGTTGACGGGAAGGGCTTGCGTAGCATCGGATCGCTCCCCTTCCGGGCGGTTCGGTGACACGGTTTGTCCGGGATGTTGCCGGGATGTTGCCGGGATAGCTGACACTTCCCTGACCGGATGCTGCGGCGTACCATCATCTTCGTCGAGGTGTGGCAACTGAGAGGGGCCGGCGCCATGAGGATGCGAGCGCTGAAGGCATTTCTGGTGGCGTCAACGTTGCTGGTGACTACCACCGGCCTCACCGCCGGTGCGGTAGCTGCCGGGCCCTACTGCGGTATCACGTGGGGTTCACTGACCAAGGCGCGCGCAGGTATGACTAGAGCGCCGATCGTCGCTGCACGGGCCGGCGAGCACGCCTGTTACGACCGCCTGGTCATCGAGCTCGCCGGCCCGACCGCGGGTTACAACGTGCGGTACGTGAACCAGGTCACCGACGTGGCCGACGGTGATGTCATCCCGTTGCGTGGCGGCGCATTCCTGCAGATCGTGGTCCGGGCTCCGGCCTACGACAGCCAGGGTCGGGCAACCTATGCACCTGCGAACCCGGCAGAGGCGGTCCCGGTGGCCGGTTACCGCACGTTCCGCCAGATCGCATTCGGCGGCAGCTTCGAGGGCGTGACGATCTTCGGAGCCGGGGTAAGGGCACGATTGCCCTTCCGGGTGCTAGTCGTCGCCGGGCCAGGCGGTCACAGCCGCCTCGTGATCGACGTCGCCCACCGCTGGTAGAGGGCCGCACCGCAACCTCGGCGCGCTCCAGCCGCTGTGGGCGCATCAGCGCACCGGCCTCAGGTTCCGGCAACCGCAACCTCGGCGCGCAACAACTGCGCTGAGCGGTACTAGGAGAGGTCCGACCAATCTTCGGGGTTGGCTTCCACGAAGAAGCTGACGATCTCGGCGTCCACTCCGTCGACGAGGACAAGGCCGCGCTTCGTCGGGGGGTTCTCTGCCGAGTACAGCAGGATCCGCCAGGTCGGTCGACTGCGCAGGCCGCGCCAGCCGAGCTGGGCCGACGCGTGGCCAACCGCGAACCCGACCTTGCGGGTAGCGGCGACGAGTGCCTCACGCTCGTCACAGTCGAGGTTCCAACCGGCCACGAGGTGGTAGGCGCCTATCGCCGCGAGCGCAGCGGCCGCCCACAGGTAGCCACCATTGACGAGTACGGGGTGGTGCGACCGGGTGAGTGCCCAGGCGAGCGTCGATGCCGCTGCGCAGGCCAGGTAGAGGTATCCGGGAACGCGGCGGCGGTTGTTGTTCGGGAACAGGTACGGCCCGACGTAGCCGGCGACGTCGAGGTCTTCCGGGAGCTCGTCGCGGACTTCAGCGTCGTCCGCCGACTCGGCCGCATGCTGGTCGGCGGGTTCTGCGCCAGTCCGATCGTCGACCACGGGCGATGACGGTAGCGGTGAGGTTCGATTGCTCCCCAACCGAGCCGGCAGCCAGGCTTTCGGCCGGAGACGGTCCTTCGGATCAACCTCGCCGGGGCCAGGCGTCACTCAGCTTCTCCCAGGTCACGTCGAGCGGCTCTGGCAGGACGCGGGTCTCGGCGATCGCGGTCATGAAGTTGGTGTCGGCCACCCACCGGGGCAGGCAGTGCACGTGCAGGTGGTCTGGCACTCCGGCACCCGCCCCTGCCCCGAGGTTCATGCCGACGTTCACGCCGTCCGGTCGGTATGCGGAACGGATCGCTCGGACCGCGTCCTGCACGCTCGACCACAGCTCCGATGACTCGGCCTCGTCAAGGCCGTCGAGCTCCGCCACGGCGCGGTTCGGCAACACCATGAGATGTCCGCTGCCGTACGGGTACGCGTTGA
>JBBSGQ010000282.1:0-5223 GCA_038253965.1 Acidimicrobiales bacterium
CGTCGCCCTGATCAGCTTCGTCTGCTCGATCGGCAACGTCCCCTTGGCCGCCGCGTTGTGGAAGGGCGGCATCTCCTTCGGTGGCGTGATCGCCTTCATCTTCGCCGACCTCATCACCCTGCCACTGCTGCTCATCTACCGGAAGTACTACGGCACGAAGCTCATGTTGCGGCTCCTGGTGACCTTCTGGGCGGTCATGTCCCTCGCCGGCCTGGCTGTGGAAGGCCTGTTCGCTCTGTTCGGCGCCATCCCCGGGAATCGGTCCGCTGAGATCGTCATGACCACGTTCCAGTGGAACTATACCACCTACCTGAACCTCATCTTCCTGGCTGGGTTCGGTGTCCTTTACTGGCTCTACCGCAACCGGGACCGCCTCGGCGGCGGCCAGGGCTACGCCATCGACCCGATCTGTGGCATGCAAGTGCAAACCGCCAACGCCCCGGCTCATCGCAACACCGACGGCACCGACCACTGGTTCTGCTCGGATCACTGCGCCGAACGCTTCGAGACCCAAAGGCCACAGGAAGCAGCGCCCGCCCGCCCGCCGAAGCACTGAGGGCCACGTATGCCGTCATGGCCAAAGGGGCTTGGGAGTCAAGGTGACCGATGGTGGGCGACTGCTTGGTGGGCATCAGGGGCGCTCACTGAATCAGGCGAGGCATGGACGAGGACGTCGGTGAGTCTCGGCACGGCGTGGATGATCTGGTGTTCGACCTCATGAGCGAGCTCGTGAGCAGTGACAACGTCGATGTTGCCGGGAACGACGATCTCGGTTTCCGCGTGGAGCTGGTGGCCGATCCAGCGCACTCGGAAGTGTTCGACGGCGATGACTCCTGACACCGCGGCGCCAACTGCTCGGGCTTGGGTGACGAGTTCGGGATCGACTGCGTCCATGAGGCGATGCCAGACGCTGAGCACGGCGTTGCGCACGCCGGCGACGATGGCGATGGTGATGAGCAGTCCCACGACCGGGTCGGCCCAGTGCCAGCCGAGAGCGACGCCACCGGTGCCGACAAGTACCGCCAGGGATGTCAGCCCGTCGGTGCGGGCGTGGATCCCGTCGGCGACCAAGGCGGCTGAGCCGATGCGTCGACCGGTGGCGATTCGTACTCGGGCGGCGACTTCGTTGCCGATGAAGCCGGCGACGGCTGCTGCTGCGACCAAGCCGAGCGACTTGACATCAGCGGGGTGCAGGAGTCGGTCGATGGCTTCATAGCCGGCGATGATCGCGGAGACCACTACCGCCAGGACGACGGCTAGCCCGGCCAGGTCCTCGCCCCGACCGTAGCCGTAGGTGTATCGGTCGTTGGCCGGGCGTCGTCCGATGACGAAGGCCAAGCCAAGCGGTAGAGCGGTCAGCGCGTCACCGAAGTTGTGCAGGGTGTCGCCCAGAAGAGCAACCGAGTGACTGAGTGAGACGACCGCTACCTGGAGGATGGCGGTAGCCCCAAGGACGAGGAGGGAGATCCACAAAGCCCGGGTGCCCTCATGGCTGGCCTCGAGCTCGGAGTCGATCTGGTCCGCCATGTCGTGGCTGTGGCCACCGAAGAAGTGGCGGAACCCGGCCAACGGGCCATGCCCATGGTCGTACTCGCCGTGGTGGTCGCGGTGCTCGTGGACATGCTCGTCGCGGGTGTTCATGCGGACCCTTCCGTCGCATGGACCTCGGGGTGAGGATGTGTGGCGCCGACGAGATGCTGAGCGTGGGAGATCGCTTCTTCAGCCAACCGTCCGACGTGGTGGTTCCCGGCGGAGTAGTAGATGCGATTGCCGTCTCTGCGAGTCGTGACCACACGGGCGAGGCGAAGCTTCATCAAATGCTGGGACACCGCCGCTGGCTGAGCCTCGACGTGGGCGGCCAACTCGTTCACGGAGTGCTCACCATGCACGAGGGCCCACACGATGCGCAGCCGCGTGGGGTCAGCCAGCAGTTTGAACACGGTGGCCGCTTCCTCGATCTGGTCGATCGACGGCTCTCCAACTACCTGCTCAAGCATGCAGGTAGGTTACCGGCGGCGCTGCAGGCCACCAGCATCCGCGCAAGGATGCCGAGCGAGCGGATGCCCAGCTCGGAAGGTGTGTCGTGGACTCTGCTGAGGTGAGAGCGTTCTTCGAGAGTGTCGCGACGAACTGGGATGAGATGCGATCGAGCTTCTACAACGAAGGAGTCATCGACGCTCTCGCCGAGCACACCGAGGTTGACGCTTCCAAGACGATCGTCGATGTGGGCACTGGTACCGGGTTCGTCGCCGCCGGGCTGGCCCTGCTTGCGGCGCAAGTCGTGGGTGTCGACAACTCGCCGGCGATGTTGTCGGTGGCACGAGCCAATCATCACGCCCTCGGGCTCGACAACGTGGAACTGCGACAGGGCGACCTGACCGAATTGCCGCTGAAGGACAACGCCGCCGATGCCCGCAGTGGCGAACATGGTTTTGCACCACGCGCCGGAGGCTGTAGCCATGCTGGCTGAGATGGCTCGGGTCACTCGTCCCGGCAGCTGGGTGGCGGTCACCGACGAAGTCGAGCACTCCTATGAGTGGATGCGCACCGAACAAGCCGACATCTGGTTGGGCTTCACCGAAGACCAGATCGCCCAGTTCTTCGCCGACGCGAGTCTCGTTGAATACGGCTACGCGTCGCTCGGCATGCAGTGATGCATCGAGTCCAAGACCTCGGTCGAGGTCGCTGAGATCGGGATCTTTGCCGCTTGGGGTCGGGTTTCGATGAACCCGTGACAGCCACCCAAGGTCCGGCGCTCGGTTGGTGCATGGCGCCATAGCTGTCCACGGGCTTGGTGGCGCTGCCCCGAAGTCCGAACCCGTATGGCCGCTGCAGCACGTCGGCCAGGTCGGCACGCTTTCGAGGGTGAAGAACGCTGGCCCGAAGCATCGTGGGCGCCAGCATGGCGGAGGTCGTTGAGGGGTGGTCTCCGCAAGCAGGCGACCCGCCCCCGCCACAGCTCCGAACGCGCCCTCACCCACGCAGGGTCCTAGTTCGTGCTCCGTGGCGGAGGGTGTGGGATTTGAACCCACGGTGATCTTGCGACCACAACGATTTTCGAGTTCGCCTGCCAGGATTCCGGGCGCTTCTGGTAAAAGCTCGCTACCCGTCCGCCTTCAAAGCTGGCAGAGCGGTTTCCAAATCTTCGACCCAAGCGCGCCATCCACGGTCCGCTCCACGATTCAATTGGTCTGCGGAGGTGGGACGGTATTGCCAGGCACGCAGTCGTGATTGCCACACATGAAGGTGGTGCTTCCCTAGACTCAGCGCACCCTTGAGACAACAGGTGTCGATGAGCACATCGATCACCGTCAGAACGGAGTCCCTGTGTCCATTTGGAAGCTCATGCCGGCGAAGCTGCATGGGGTCCTCGACTTCGCGAGCGCTCTCGTTTTGATCGTGGTCGCCCTGGCGATCGGGGGAAGCGGTGTTGCGGTGGCGACTGGCGTCGCTCTCGGGGTCGTCCTGATCGTGGTGAGCTTGTTGACCGACTATCCCCTCGGGCTTGTGAGGGTGATCCCCTTCAAGGTTCATTCCGCCGGCGACTACTTGGGCGCTCTCAGCCTTGTCGCCGCCCCCTTCGCTCTCGGATACAACGACACTGACGCGACGCTCTCGTTCGTGTACATCGCTACCGGCGTCGCGCTCATCGCCGTGAGTCTCATCACCAACTACGAAGACACCGGAAGGGCCGGACGAGTGTGAGTTGTCAGCGCAACCTGGCGGTCAGCGTCGGACAAGAACGTCCTTCGCGCCCCGAGCCCCGCCCGAAAGGCCGAGGTCACCTCCGGCGGGTCGATGCTCACCGAGACGAACCTCGTATATGCGACCTCCGCCTCGTCCTGGAGCGCAATCAATATTCCGGAAGAACGCCTGCTCCTTCGGACACCACCAGCCCCGGTAGAACTGCAGAAGCGTCGGATCACCACCCACGAGCTCGCCGAGCCACCGTTCGTTGCCCACATGATCGGGCAAGCGAATATCCGGAAAGGCGCGGCCGGGCGCCAGATCTTCATTCACGGGCGCTCAGTCTCCCGGCGCGCCTCCTGCGTTACAGGGCCGCCCGGCATTCATCGCGTTGGGACCCAGCTGCGCCGTCCAGCTCCGCCGTTCGCTTATAACCGGGTAGCAGCTGGCAACGAGACGCCGACGATGCGATCGAACACTGCCCCGGTCGCCTCCGCCTGGATCAGCTTGTCCACGACATCGATGGCCCAGTCCCGTCGTGTCCAACTCAGAGGCTTGTAGAGCCCGAGCGCCGTGTTCAGCACGACATCGCCCGTGTAGACGGTGACAAACACCGCGGCGACTGCCCGCTGACCGCGAAGGCCGGCTCGCGCCGCAAGGCCGTACGCAGCTCCCCACATCATCCCGAGGGCGAAGTGGGTGCCGTAGTTCAGGCGGCTGCGGGCCAGATCGCTCTGTGGGCGTACGGGCAAGACCTTCTCTGCGAAGGTCGCTGGCGCGAAGCTGTCGCTGCGTCCGGTCAGTGGCATCTCGATGAGTTTTTGGAACGCCGTCATCACGGCGGTGCCCGCCAGACCGGCCATAACACCGCGCCCTACAGTCGCTGACATCGTCGGCTTCTCCATCGACATGTGACACCGTCGTCCTCTTAGCTTCTGCGACACGGAATGTCCGGTCGGGGATTGAAATACCTACAGGCGCAATCCCCCGACGACAAACCGACGGCTGCGTATGCGGCGAAGAGCCTAAGTCGTTGTAGATCCGGTCGCGCCGGTGAACCAGCCGCCGCTCGATGGATCTTCGCGGGCACGGCGAGGCACTCGGCTGGCCAGAACATACCGATCAGGAAGCAGGGTGGGGTCGTCGGGCCGTGTCGCAGCTGCTGCCGGCGTCGACGCGGAGCTCTTCCTCGCGCCGGGGGATGCCACCCGGCCATCGCAACATGACGCCCGACGTCCCCGAGATCGCCGCATCGATCCAACGCCTCGCCGACTTCGTTCGCGCGCGTCCCTGGAACTCATCCCTGAATCGAGGCAACACGGGCTGACACGCTCAGCACCTGCCGGACAAGATCCTTTACAGACACGCAGTTTCG
Organism: Acidimicrobiales bacterium; assembly: GCA_038253965.1. Taxonomy (GTDB): domain Bacteria; phylum Actinomycetota; class Acidimicrobiia; order Acidimicrobiales; family Iamiaceae; genus JBBSGQ01. Next base: position 5,063 of record JBBSGQ010000282.1, read on the forward strand.
GGTACTGAGCCAAACGGCCCGGACAGCTGAGGCCCTCCCGAGTGGCCCACCAAGCACCGTCTGGGGGATCGCGCCGCAGAACCGCAGTCACCTCAAGTCGTGCCGCTGAGCAGTTGGGGATGGCGTGATGTAACGCGGACACGCGCTGGCGGGACACGACG
>JBBSGQ010000283.1:0-5167 GCA_038253965.1 Acidimicrobiales bacterium
ACCTCTCCGTGCACAGCGCCGACGATCTCGCCCGCTTCGCTCGCAGCCTGAACAATCGCCCGCGCAAGTCCCTTGGGTTCATGACACCATCAGCGCGACTCGCCGAGCTTCTTGCGCTGACTGCTTGAATCCGCCACATCTGATTTGGCCCCACTTGAGGGGTCCACCGGTGGGGGCTGTTCGCCGTCGACTGTGGGCGATGTCCAAGAGGTCGAAGGTGAAGTTGTACGAGCAGATCCGCAAGGCGCATGAACGCGAGCAGCTGTCGGTCCGCGAGCTGGCCCGCCGTTTCCATGTCCATCGCCGTGATGTGCGCCAGGCGTTGGCTTCGGCGGTGCCACCGGAGCGGAGGGTGTCGGTGCGGCCGGCGCCGTTGCTGGATCGGTGGAAGCTGACTATCGACGGCTGGCTCGAGGCGGACCGCACGGCGCCGCGTAAGCAGCGGCACACGGCGAGGCGGGTGTGGCAGCGTCTGGTCGAGGAGCACGGGGCGCAGGTGGGTGAGTCGACGGTGCGTCGCTATGTGGCCGAGGTTCGTCGGCGGATGGATGTGCCGCTGGTCGAGGTGATGGTTCCCCAGCATCACCCGTTGGGCGAGGAGGCCGAGGTCGATTTCGGGACGGCCAGTGTCTATGTGGCCGGCGTGCTGGTTGATGTGTCGATGTTCGTCATGCGGCTGTCGGCTTCGGGTCGGGGCTACGCCCGGGCGTATTTGAACGAGGCGCAGGAGGTGTTCTTGGACGGGCATGTCCGGGCCTTCGAGCACTTCGGTGGGGTCCCGAAGAGGATCCGCTATGACAATTTGAAGGCGGCGGTCGAGCGGGTGTTGAAGGGCCGGGATCGGATCGAGTCGGACCGGTTCATCGGCCTGCGGTCGCACTACGACTTCGACAGCTTCTTCTGTCAGCCCGGGCTCAAGGGCAGCCACGAGAAGGGCGGGGTGGAGGGCGAGGTCGGCCGGTTTCGTCGCCGCCATCTCGTCCCGGTCCCGAAGGTGAACTCGATGGCTGAGCTCAACGAGCTCCTCGCCGCTGGGGCCGCCCGAGACGATCAGCGCTTCGTCGCCCGGCGGCGCATCACGGTGGCCGAGCATTTCGCGCTGGAGGCCGACACGCTGCGGCCGCTGCCCGCCGAACCGTTCGACGTGAGCGTCGTGGCCGCCCACCGGGTGGACCGCAAGAGCCGGGTCTCGGTCCGCGGTTGTCTCTACTCGGTGCCGGCCCGTCACGTGGGCAAGCGACTCGATGTCCGTATCGGCGCTGAGACCATCGAGATCTACGACGGCGCGCGGGTAGCGGCCTCGCACGTCCGGGCCCTGAAGGGCGATGAGGTCCTGACCCTTGACCACTACCTGGAGGTGCTGGCCATCAAGACCGGCGCCTTCCCGGGCGCCACCGCCCTGGCCCGAGCCCGGGCGGCCGGCGTGTTCGGCCCGGTCCATGAACGGTTCTGGACCCAGGCCCGTCGCCGGCTCGGTGACCGTGACGGCACCCGCGCTCTGATCGAGGTGCTGCTCCTGCATCGCAGCATCCCGGCCGACGCGCTGGTGGCCGGCATCCAACGCGCGCTCAACGCAGGGGCCATCGACGCGGCAGTGGTCGCCATCGAAGCACGACGGGCCGAGGAACCAGCCGTCGCCACGATCGTCCCGATCGGGGAGGGCCTCAACCGGTTCGACCGGCCCGCACCATCCATCGCCGGATACGACGACCTCCTGGAGGCTCAATGACCAACATGACCGACACCGCGGCGGCCGCCGCCATCGGGGCCGCGACCCGCGAGCTGCGTCTACCCGTCGTGCGCACCGACGCTGCCCGCCTGGCCGAGATCGCGCAACGCAGCCAGCAGAGCTACCTGGCGTTCCTGGCCGAGGTCCTCTCCGCCGAAGTCGACGAACGGATCGAACGCAGACGACAACGACGAATCAACGAAGCCCGCTTCCCACGCACCAAACGCCTCGCTGACTTCGACCTGGGCGCCGCCCCCACCATCAACCCGGCCACCATCGCCACTCTCGCCACCGGCGCCTACCTCGACGCCGGTGAACCGATCGTGTTGCTCGGCGACTCCGGCACCGGCAAATCCCATCTGCTCATAGGCCTCGGGATCGCCGCCTGTGAACAAGGACGCCGAGTCCGCTACGCCACCGCCGCCCAGCTCGTCAACGAACTCGCCGAAGCCGCCGACGAACGACGCCTGTCACGCATCGTCGCCCGATACGGACGCCTCGATCTGCTCTGCCTCGACGAGCTCGGCTACGTCCAACTCGACGCCCGCGGCTCCGAACTGCTCTTCCAGATCCTCACCGAACGCGAAGAGAAAGCCAGCATCGCGTTGGCCAGCAACCTCCCGTTCAGCGAATGGGGCACCGTCATCCCCGACCCCCGCCTCGTCGCCGCCATCGTTGACCGCGTCACCTTCAACGCCCACATCCTCGAAACCGGCACCGACAGCTACCGCCTCCGCACCACCAAGACCCGGACCCGCCGAAAGACCGCCTGAGCGTCGAATCGCCCGCACCCCTCACCCATCACCACCTCCCCGAGACGCTCCACGGGCCACACAGCGGGCGGTTCCGAGCCCGATCAACCCATCAGCAGGCGGGGCCAGATCAGACGAGCACGGTGGGGCCAATCCGGGTTGACACGCCCAGACGGATCGGTGGACGAAGACAAGGTCGCTCAAGCCGACAAGCCTGAGAGATCCCCGACCTCCCAGCCGGCAAGTCCGCCACCAAGTCCCTCGAACTCGCCGCCGGAGGCTACGTCGCCATCTGCAACCTTGTCGATCAAAATTGGCACGTCGGCAACGGCGGAATGAGCGGCGACGACGGAATGGGAAAGTCGGGGATGGGACACGTCCACTACCGCCTCGGCATGGTTGCCCACTTCACAGTGACCTGAGCCATCCCTAGCGGCCCGGACAATCCCCGGCGACCCGCCTGCAACAAGGTGCCGGCAGCAAGGTCGTCGACGGGAGCGAGGGCGGCCAGCGCTTGGAGCACTGGCTCGCTTGGTGCCGATCGTGGACGAGGACGGGTCGCAGCGGGTGACCGAGGCCGAGTTGGTCCGCCGTGCGACAGTGCAGGCGACCTGGAGGTTGTGCACATCGGTCGGCGCGCGTGCCGGCCGTGGTCGTCAACGACTTCGTTCACGACCTTCGAAGCCGCCGCGCCTCGCAGCTTCCGCTGCCGACCGGCTCCGCCGCGCGAGCGGCTTGAGGAGGCACGTTCGGATGGCTGCAACGAAAAGGCGGCGGTGAGCATCCAAGCTCGCCACACGAAGCGGCGAGCGACCGTCTATGACGTCCGGCTCCGGTCCTCCGAGGGTCGGGTCGTCACCCGGACGTTCTCCACGAAGCAGCAGGCACGCTTGTACGAGGCCGAAGAACTCTCGCGAATCGCTCGAGGTACCTGGGTCGATCCCCGGGCGGCGTCACTCACGATGATGGCCAACCAACGCACAGAGCCCTCGGACTCGGCTCGACGCAGATGGTGCTGCTGGCGTTGACCGTCATCACGGGAGTGCTCACCGTGGTGCCACGGCGGGCAACCCGTTTACAAGGCGGCGTTCATCTCGTTCTGCTCGCAACGATTCTGTTCCTCGCCGCCAACCCATAGCTCGTCACAACCTCTTCTGAGGTGGCCGTCGCCGTCGCCCATGCGAATGGCGTCATGTCTTGAGGTTGGCGTAGACGACGAGGTTGTCCCGGTAGGAACGAAGCGATCTGTTGAATGATCCGGTGCAGGTGATGAGACGCAGCGTGGCGGTGTTGGTCGGGCCGTACACCTCGAGGCTTGGGAACTTGTCCTTGGGGTATGCGCCGAGTCGGTCGACGATGAAGACGGCGGTTGATCGGTCGTTGCGGACGACTTGGATCTCGTCGCCGGGCCGGAGTCGGCGGAGGGCGTAGAAGACCGCTGGACCCTTCTTCGAGTCGACGTGGCCTTCGAGCACTGCCGGTCCTGGCTCACCGGGTTTGGAACCGCCGGACCACCAGCCCACGCGTCCGAAGTCGGTTGGCACTTGGAGCTCGCCTTTTGAGGTGAGACCCATTGGATCGACCTCGGCCTGGACCTTGATGGACGGGATCGCTACTGCGACGGGCGGCAGCGCTATCGGGGTTGCTGTCGGTGCTGTGGTCGCCGAGGTGGTTGGTACTGACACCGGGGGTGCTGTCGGTGCTGTGGTCGCCGAGGTGGTTGGTACTGACACCGGGGGTGCCTTGTCGAGCGTGGTGACCGATGCTCGGGTGGCTGGAGGCTTGCTGTCACCGTTGGAGGCGATGGTCATCGCTGCAGCGGTCAGGCCGCTGGAGAACACCGCGGTACCCACTAGCAATGCGAGGGAAGGTAGCGGAGAGGCCCGATCGCTTGAGCGGAGCTGGAAGCGGCCGAACACTCGAGAAGTCATCGAGCGTGGGAAGCGGAGCAGCACCGGCGCCGACACACGAAGCCCGCACCGTGCGCCGTGAGGGACTGCGGCATGGAGCCTCGTTTCGAGATGAGCCGACGGTGACTGGGAACGGGGTACGAAGTGCCTCGACAGACCCATGATGGTCCATCGAGTGGGTCGATTGGCGGCGGGCGCACCCGAGCCGGGTTTCTTGCCGCCTGCCCTGACTGACGTCTGGAGCGTCGGGAGACGGCTTACCGTGTGTGCTGGTGCTTCCGCGGATCGATGGCGATCAACCTGTGGGTGGCGTGGCGTCCGGGCGTCGACGCTTTCTCTTCGACCATGGCCGGGCGCCGCGAATGAGGACAGCCTTCTGATTCGACACCCGTTTCGCATGCTGCTGCTGGTTGTGGTTGGCGCCTTCGCCGTCACCTATGTGGCTGCGGTGACCGTGGTTCGCGGAACGAGATCTGGTTCGGAGCCCTCGTCGACAAGATCAGCCAGGCCAAACGATCTGCCGCCTGGTGGGGGTGGGCCGACTGGCACCAGCGACCAGTTGGCCGTCACCATTCGCAACAAACAGGAGCTTTTGCGAGCCCACCCTGACAACAGCGCAGCTTGGGCTGAGCTGGGCTCGGCGTATGTGCAGCAGGCTCGGATCACAGCGAACCCGGTCTATTATCCGAAGGCGAGCGGCGCGCTGCGCCGGTCGCTGGCGTTGAAGAGCGGCGACAACTTCGAAGCCATGGTCGGCTTGGGTGCGCTTGCCAACG
>JBBSGQ010000284.1:0-5147 GCA_038253965.1 Acidimicrobiales bacterium
ACAGCGAAGGATCAATGGGCGAGATCGTCGACGCGGCCGTGGCCTGCGAGCGGCGGGCAACGGTCTGTTCGGACCGCAGTTTCTGCCGCTTGCGAGCGGTTGAGCATCTGGCTGCACAGCTCTCACGCTTGTCATCGATGCGTGTCGGCGGAGGCGAAACGCAACGAGCCCATCGGCGAGTGGGAGCCGGGTATACGCTCGCACGTCGAGCGAGAGAATGGGGACGCGACGGCGTGGACGACGAAGCTGCGGCTGCTGGAGTCGTGCAGACGTGCCCGCGCATCCTGGGCCCAGCCAAGCCGGATCAGGGTTGGTGCTCCGGTGTGTTCGGCATGGAGATCGCCGAGGTCGACGGCGACGGCGACGACCTGTCGGGCGCCATGAAGTCGCAGCACCTCGCCTACGCCCAGGGGAGGAGCTTCGCTGATCCCGAGTTCCAGTCGTGGGAGAGCCTCGGTGCCGAAGGCATCGTCCCAAACTCCGTTGAGTGGGCGGGCTGAGCATCGCCGCTCCGCCGGTTCCGCCGGCGGACGCCCGTCAACGCATCGCCATCCTCGTCGTCTTGCTCAGCCTCGCGGCCGTCGGCTGGGCCGTGTTTCTTCGTCAGGCGGCCGAACCGATGGAGATGCAAAAGGGTATGGGCCCCGATCTGACCATGGGCGGGTCGTGGCCTCTGTTCCTCGCGATGTGGGTGGCGATGATGGTCGCCATGATGTTCCCGGCCGCGGCACCAATGGTCGTGATGTACGGGCGCATGCGACGAAGCGACCCGCCATCCGTCGCGCTCTTCACGGGCTCGTACATCGCACTGTGGTTCGTCTTTGGGCTGGGTGCGTACCTTGCGAGTGCAGGGATCGAGGCCGCCGCCTCGCGTTCAGAGTGGGTCGCCATGAACTGGGGACGAGCGGGCGGCGCGCTGCTGGTCATGGCCGGCGTATACCAATTGACGCCAATGAAGGACATCTGCTTGCGGCAGTGTCGGACGCCGTTGTCGTTCGTGATGACACGGTGGCGAGACGGCCGCGCTGGCGCGGTGCGAATGGGACTCGTTCACGGCCTGTACTGCATCGGCTGCTGCTGGCTGCTGTTCCTCATCCTCATCCCGCTCGGCGTGATGAACGTCGCGGCCATGACCGCCGTCGCCGCCCTTGTGTTCGCAGAGAAGATGGTGCCTCGCGGACGCAGCGTCGGCGTCCTCGCAGCGGCGGCGATGATCGTCTACGGCGCCGCGGTCATCCTGCACCCATCGTTCTTGCCGACCGTCGCCTAGGCTGGCCAGACGCCGACCGCGCACCTTCGGCTCCCCGTAGGGCTGATGTGATCAGCTGGACCAGGCGAACGGCGTCGAGAATCCGCTTTGGCCATCTGCGGAGTACTCGATCCCGAGCCCCCGGATCTGGGCCGTGAGGGTCCTGGCCGGAGTCAGGTCAGAGTTGGCGGGGTGCTTGGACTCGGTGATCTTCGGCGGTGGCCCATCGGGGTCGAAAGGCGACACGACATCTTCGATGTCCACCTCCACGGCGCTGCCGACCTTGACCCGGTGGCGGCGTCCATCGTCGACGTGCTCGATCGGAGCCACCTCCATGCCGAGGTTCTCGCTGATGAGCGGAGTGAGGTTGGCCATTGGGCCACCCATCGCCCCCGAGAAGATGGCTCCGAGCTTTTCGCTTTGCTCCGCGCTGGCTCGGTCATCCATGAACATCCCGACTCGCCAGTCGCCCTCCGACATCTGCTTCGCAGCGTCGAGCAGCAGGACGACGCTCAGGCCAGCAACATCAGTGTCATCGACCTGGCCGGAGTCGATGTGCCACGCCAGCACTGCGGTGCAGCGGTCATAGTCCGCAGGCGCTGAGAACCCGCTCGCTCCGCAGGGGCACACGACATCGCAGTTGCAGTTCTCGATGTACGTCCCTTGTAGCTGCCAAGCCATGACGACGCTCCCCGTGCTGCCGCTGGTACCGAATCACCCTACTCCTATGAACAATCCAAAGGCCCGGGCGTCCGATCACCGGTGAGGGTGGGAGACCGGATCCGACCTGCTGGATCTGCTCGGTGCCTTCGAAGATGTCGTAGGTCTGATCAATCCGTCCACCCGGTGACGATGAGTCCGTCTCATGCGCTCTGATCAGGACGTTTGTCCGACGCGTGCTTCGTCGTGTCGGTCAGTATCTCCAAGTTGTAGGGACAAAAGTAGGGATGACGGACCATGGTCATCTACCGTCGCCGGTCGGCCGACTTCGGCGCAACCGTGCCGACAGGCGGGAACACTTCGAAGTCAAGGTCCTGTGACTGCGCGGTCCGTGCCGGGTGCGGAAAATCGACCCGTTGAATCGCCCAGAGTGGAGAGGCTTGCAAGACCGGACCCGCCGGTCGATCCAGTACGCCGTGGTCCGTGCTGTGCGTTGTGACCTGGGGTTCATTCCGTGCCCTCCGCCGAGCGCGGTCTCGTTCGGCTGCGCGTCGGCGAGTCCTGTGCACAGTCCGTGCACACGGCCAAGACCATCCTCCAGGTCCCGGCGACTCGACCGGAGTGCTTGCTGCACCCTGAGACGATGGGACGGTCGCCACGGAATGACCTGACGACTGCGCGGCGTGCCTAGCGTGCGAGACCTCAGAGGGCTCACACGCCCGGCTCTCGCGCTCGACCCGTGGCTCGCCTGGGCCTGCGATACGTCCCATGGGTCCACCCGGCCCGCCTCGTTCCGGCGCACCCGAATCCGAATTTCAGAAGCGGTGACGCGGCTTGGTACATCCTTGGTACATCGAGACGCGCGAGGCACCTAAAGCCGAAGGCGAAGCCCTTTGCTGAGTGTCGAACAGCGTCCAGGTTGCATCCGCGACCTTCGGGTTATGAGGCCTCGGTCACCGATTCGCGAAATCCCTGGTGAGAGCTGTTTGACCAGCTCAGCGCCGGTTTTCGACTCCCCTTTAGACACCGCTACACCCCGCTGTTTACCGATGGCTTGGTACATCGTTGGTACATCGCGCGGCCCTGGACCGGTCATCCGCTCTCGCGCACAGAGTGAGATTGCACCGGCGACGCAGCCCACTCGGTCGACAGTTGACGTCGCCGCGGATTCCACCCGCCTCAGGCTAATCACGAACGGCGCAGCGCCTTACCACAGCGCGGGGAGGGGCAGCAGGGTCTCCACCGAGCTGAAGCCGGATTGACCCAACGACCTTCGGGCTATTGGAGCGCACCTCCAGCCTTCCCAATCGGCGCCGTCCGGGGCCGTCCGTCGTGTTCGTTTGAGAAGTTGCTCGACACGCGTTCGCCGACGCCGCCGTGGTGCGCCACATCAAGCTGGGCTCCGGATCGCAAAGGGATAGAGGCATCCCCCAACGGCACGACTGGGACACCGGTCCGCGAGCGTCGCACGGCTTCGTACGACTCTTACCTTGCGATGACGTCCTCTGGAGGCTGAATGGAGGCCTCATGCTGAAAGGTTTCTCGGAGGTCGGCGAACACTTCGTCGCCTGAAGCGATGTCGGCGAGAGCGTCGAGCCCAGCATCGACCGCTGGGTGCGGGTGATCCAACGGCTCGACTTTGAGCAGATCGCACCAGTACCAGCCGCCGACATCGACCTTGTTGAGCGCGCCGATGTCGTTGACGAGGCTGCCCCGCAGCTCGTCCCACCCCCACAGCTCTCCGTTGCCGTGGACTGCGGGGTCGGCATTCCCGGCACGGCAAAGCTTCCAGGCAATGACGCCGTCATGGAAGTCATCGGCGGTCAAATCGTCCCGGCCGATCTGCGGGTCGTGCAGGTGCCAGCGGTCGCCGTCCCAGTACTCGACGACCCAATGATCGATCCACTTCCCCGCTTCGAAGTAGCTCGCGAAGCCGCACCGCGTGCGAGAGGCCACCCCCTTCGCTCGGAGCAACGCGCAGTGCAACAGCGCGAAGTGATAGCAGAACCCGATCATCCGACACTCGACCGGACGCTCCACGTCGAGCGGGTCAGGATCGATCTCGAGGATGCGTTCGACGATCGCCGCAGCGCCGATGACTTGCATGCCGTTGCGTTCGGGCGTGAGCTCGATCCCGCGCATCGTCGCCATCCAGTTGTGCAGCATGACGCCGCGGACGATCTTCCCAAGCGCATTGGGGTCTGACGGAAGCTCCGCGACGAAACCCGCATGGCGAGCAAGTCCCGTCGTCGGGCCCGCCGAAGCGAAGTACTCGAGCTCGTTGTCCTGCGTGCTCTTCATCCGGACTCCGTCTCACCCTCCGGCAGCCTCACGGGGTCAATGTTTCTGACCTACCTATCCTCGCTCAATCGCAAGTGTGCGAGCAGATCGAACCTGTCGCCTACCTCGAGCTGATCGTAGATGCGGGTTCAGCTGCGTCTTGACGGTGCGGTCGGTAGTGCCCGAGAACGCCGGTACAGCATCACTTTGCGACAGCAGGTGGTTCGTGTGTCGGCGGAGTTCGAAGCGATCCGCTCAGGTCTCGGCGCAGCAGGACCCACACCGCGAACGGCGCGTCGTCCTGTTGTCCTTCGAGTCCTTCCACCGCGCCACGACTGCAGATCTCCCCCGCGTGCCGCATGCCGATGCGCTCCATGACCGCCCGCGACCGCACGTTGTGACGAACCGTGCACGACACCACGGCCTGCACGCCCAAGACGTCGAACGCAAACTCGAGCCCCGCGTGCCCAATCTCGGACGCGTAGCCGTGTCCCCAGAACTTGCCGCGCAGCGCCCACCCGATCTCCAGCCAGTGCGCATGCGCCGCGAACGGGTAATCGGTCTCGTGCGCCAACCGAGCGCCCCGGCAAAGAACCGCCGGGCCGCGCCGGTGTCACGTCGTGGTGACACCAAGACGTCGATGACCTGGCCTTGGTCGTCGACGGCGCGGTACACGTATCGCCAGCGGCCGGCGACCTTCACGTAGGTCTCGTCGACGAACCAGCTGTCACCGACTGCGGGCACGGCCGCGCAGCGTCGATGAGTCTCGGCGTGAACCGTTGCACCCACCGGAACAACGTGACGTGATCGACCTCGACGCCCCGCTCCAAGAGCAGCTCCTCGAGGTCGCGGTACGACAACCCGAACCGCAGGTACCAGCGCACCGCCAGCATGATCACCTCGGGCGGGAACCGGAAGCCGGCGAACGCCGATGACGCAGTCTCGATCGGCACGCGGG
>JBBSGQ010000285.1:0-5134 GCA_038253965.1 Acidimicrobiales bacterium
CCTCGCGTCGGTGTGGGTAGCGACCTACGCCGCGCTGGGTCTGTGGTCGTCGGCGGCGATTCCCTTCGCGTACCAGCTCGCCTCAGCGGCGAGCATCGTCACCTTCGTCCGCACGCGCCGCTATCGGCTGTACCGCTCGAGCCAGCTGTGGATGAGCTTGATGTTGCCGTTCGCCCTGCAGTGGAGCCTGGGCGGCTTCGAGAACTCCTCCGCTGTCTGCTTGTGGGCGATCACCTCGCCGCTGGGCGCGCTGCTGTTCGTGGGCGCGCGGCAGGCGTGGCCTTGGTTTGCTGCCTTCGTCGGCCTCGTCGTGGTGTCGGGGGTAGTCGATCCGATGTTGGCGGCAGGTGCACCGGACGTTGCCAGCGGCGTCGTTGTCAGCTTCTTCGTGCTGAACACCGTGGCTGTCGCCGCCACTGCCTACGTCTTGCTGCAGTACTTCGTGCGGGCGGGGGAGGCCGAACAGGCGCGATCCGAACGCCTGCTGCTCAACGTGCTGCCCGAACCGGTGGCCGCTCGTTTGAAGAAGGAAGAGGGCATCATCGCCGACCCATACCTCGACGTCACCGTCCTGTTCGCCGACATCGTCGGTTTCACCCCGCTGGCCGAGCGACTCTCGGCCCGAGATCTGGTGGCAGTGTTGGACCAGGTCTTCGCGCGCTGGGACGAGCTCGCTGCCCGGTATGGGGTCGAGAAGATCAAGACCATCGGCGACGCCTACATGGCCGCCAGCGGCATCCCCCTGCCACGAGACGACCACGCCGAAGCCATCGCCGACCTGGCGCTGGCCATGCGCCCCGTGCTTGACGACTTGGCGACCGAAACCGGAGTGGCGCTCGACGTGCGGATCGGCATCGACAGTGGTCCTGTTGTCGCCGGTGTGATCGGCCGGGCGAAGTTCATCTACGACCTGTGGGGCGACACCGTCAACACCGCCAGCAGGATGGAATCCCATGCCCCGCCCGGCACCATCCAAGTCACGGAACGATGCTATGAGCGCCTGCGCCAGCGCTACGACTTGCGCTGCCGCGGCCCTGTCGACCTCAAGGGCAAAGGCCCAGCGACCACCTACCTGCTAGTCGGGCCACGCGAACACGAGCGCAAGGCCCGAGATGTGCCAGCGACCAAGTGGGCGTCTTGAGCCCGCGAGCGCGAGCGCTCACAACACCCGTAGCCGCGCGCTCGCCGGCGAGCCCTCCGGTACCGCGTCGAGCCGGCCATCGGGACACCCTCGACTCGGGATATTGGGACGTTGGTTTGGGATGCCTCGCGCTCGGTGAGCGATCGGTGTGCAAAACGCGGCCCGGCTCGACAAAGCAACCGCGTTCGCCGGTGTCTCGCGGGAGTGTCGCCCCGTCGCCGGCGCGGGCTCTGAGGTCCGGATGCCCAGTTGCAGAGAGTGAATAGTTCTGTCGACTTGCGCGTCGCCTGGGGCTAGTCGAACCACCGGTCCGGTCGAACGGTCCGACGACCAGGCAAGACGCCATCAGCGCTACGAGCACGCCGAGCTCGGACGTGTCATAGTTCGCGCCCTGTCGTTCGGAGGGTGACCGTTGGCGGCACAGCAAGACGTAACGACGACGAGCACGGCCCGGATCCCCGACTACTGGTTGGCGCCCGCCCTGCTGGTCGTCGCCGGGGCGGGCTGGTGGTGGTCAGCGGTCACCGCCCGCGGCATGAGCTCGGGCATGGACATGAGCGGTGCCATGGCTTCCATGTCGCTGGCGGCGTTCCTGGCCGCATGGGTGGCGATGATGGCGGCCATGATGCTCCCGGCGATCCTGCCGGTTGTACGCCTGTACGCCCGCGCCGCTGCTCGGGGCACAGTTGCGCCGCTCGCTGTGTTCCTGGCCGGCTACGGGGCGATCTGGTCGGCGATGGGCCTGCCCGCGTTCTTCATCTGGAAGCGGCTCGACCATCCGCTGGCCGACGCCACGCCGACGGCAGGACGGATCGCCGGTGGCGTCCTCGTTGCCGCCGCGGTGTACCAGCTGTCCCCGTTGAAGGCCGTGTGTTTGCGGCACTGCCGGTCGCCGCTGGGCTTCTTCATGCAGCACGCCAAGAACTTGCACCGCCCGACTGGCGCGCTCGCGGTCGGTGCTCGCCACGGTCTGTATTGCCTGGGCTGTTGTTGGATGCTCATGGCGGTGCTGGTCGCATTCGGCACGATGCAGCTCGCGTGGATGGTCGGCCTTGCGCTCTTGATCCTCGTGGAGAAGGTCACCCCGATCGGTGAACGTGTCGCTCGCGTTGCCGGCGTCGCGTTCCTCGCACTCGGCGTTCTGTTGTTGCTTCATCCGGCGACTGTGGGCAGTTTCACCTGACCAGGAGGTACATGCATGTCCGTAACCGAACAGAAGACCAAGTGGCACCTGCGGGGCAAGGGGTACGAGTTTTGCAACTGCGCGCCAGGGTGCACGTGCAACTTCTCCGGCTTCCCGAGCTCGAAGGACGGCAGTTGCAAGGCGTTCGTCGGCAACTTCATCGATGAGGGCAGTTGCGGTGATGTCGACCTGTCGGGTGTGAAGGCCATCGCCATTCTCGACTGGCCCAAGGCCATCCACGACGGCGGCGGCAAGGTGGTGTTCGTCGTCGAACCTGAGACCACCGAAGAGCAGATCGGTTGCCTCTCGCAGATCTACACCGGCGCGCTCGGCGGTAACCCGTGGGCGATCCTGGGGACCACCTTCGAGGTGGCCGGGCTCGTCAAGGCCCGCATCACCGTCGAAGGCTCCGGACTCGCCATCACCTTGAACGCCGAGGGCGTCGGCAAGGGAACGGGTAGCGGGTTCAAGAACCCGGTCACCGGCGAACCTCACGAAGCCCAGATCGTGCTGCCCGACGGGTTCATCTGGGAGAAAGGCGAATGCGGTGTCGGCTCATTCACCGCCAAAGCCGAAGGCATCGACCTCTCGTTCAACGACTCGAACTGGATCTACTACGAGTTCGACTGGGCCGACGACAAATAGACCTGGGTCATCCGACCCGCCGCAATGGTCGACGTGGCGAGAGGCGCCTGCGGTCGTGCTGCACCGGCCCCATCTGCGCCAGACGATCAGGATCGCCCTGATCGTCGGCACCGTGCTGTTCGTCATCAACCAGCTCGACGTCGTGCTCCGAGGCGGGGCGACACCTGTTGTGTGGTTCAAGATCGCGCTGACCTACCTGGTTCCGTTTTGCGTGTCGAACCTCGGTATACTCATCGCGTCGCACCGCGACCGGTGACGTTGAAACTCGCCCGTCCGCGCACCGCGCGCTGACGCGCGCATGTGGATCGTCGAAGCAGCCTGACCGATCGCTGCGCGAGTGACCGCTCGGAATGCGATGATCGAGTGGGCGCGCAAAGCGGTGTCCGCCCGCCTGCGGGACACCATCCGGCGGATCGAAACGGCCCTCCCCGAACTGGGCACCCACCTCGACCAGTCGATCGCCACCGGCAACTTCTGCTGCTACCAGCCCACCGAGCCACTCACCTGGGACCTCCAACCGCTGCCTGGAGGCAGACCATGACCCCGTTCGCCTCACCGTTCACGGCGTTGGGTCTTTGGGGCAGTCACGCCGAGGGACACGGGCGGCTTCGGTCCTCGTTGGTCTCCGCCGATGTGAGAACAACGAGGCACTTCTTGCATGCTTTGCCCGACGCGACGCTCGACCAATAGATGTCGCTCCGCGACAGCTCGGGCGACCGCGATGGCCAGGTCGGGCGAGGTGTAGCCGCCCATGCCTGCTTGTTGGACCGGATATCGGCAACCGAACATCTCGGTGAAGTGGGTCACGATTGGCATGTTCCGATTCTCGCAGGCTCCAGTCCCGGAGCGAGCAGAGGAAGGAGGAGTGGCACACGACTTCGAGCGGAGCCTTGGCGTGTCCGTACCGTCCCCGAACGACATTGCAGCGGACGATGGGGGGGCGTCCCCAACGGGCCGGTCTGGGCGAGGTGATATTGGACACGACCCCGCACCTATCGCCAGTCCCGAACATCGGCCGTCGGCGTCACGACAGCGCGCGGATAACGGCGCTTTCTCGAGTGCCGCGAGCGGCGGTCGGGGACTCACCGCTTGGTGCGGCTCAGAGGTGTCGCGAGTAGGTGTGGGTTTCCGACTCTGGTTTGAAGCCGGCGCTGCGGTAGAGCGCTCCGGCGGCATTCGTGGTGTAGCTGACCTTGAGCCGTTGGCCGCCGCGCGAGACGTTCGGATCAGGCTCCAGGCCAGTCGGCGAAGGAACGGCCGGAGATGCGCTCGTACGCCTCGATGTAGCGGGTGCGGGTGGCGCTGATCACCTCGTCGGGCATGGGCGGAGCCGGGGGCGTCTTGTTCCACCCGAGCGACTCGGCGTAGTCGCGCACCGGCTGCTTGTCGAACGACGGCGGGGTGGCGCCGAGGGTCACCTGGTCGGCCGGCCAGAAGCGCGACGAGTCCTGGGTGAGCACCTCGTCGCAGACCTTCAGCTGGCCGTCGATGAAGCCGAGCTCGAACTTGGTGTCGGCGATGACGATGCCGTTCAAGAGCGCCCGCTCCGCTCCCATCCGGTACAGCTCGAGCGACGCTTCCCGGGCCTGCTCGGCGACCTCCTTGCCCGCGATCACGCACGAGTCCTCGTAGGTGATGTTGACGTCGTGGTCGCCGATGTCGGCCTTGGTCGACGGCGTGAAGACGGGCTGCGGCAGCTGCTGGCTCTCCTGCATGCCGGGCGGCAACGGCACCCCGTTCATCGTGCCGGTGGCCTGGTACTCCTTCCAGGCCGAGCCCGACAGGTACCCCCGCACGATGCACTCGATCTTCAGCATCTCGGCCCGGCGCGCCAACGTCACCCGCCCCACCCACTCCTCGGGGATGTCGGGCACGTCGGTGGCGACCACGTGGTTGGGGAGCACGCCACTGAGCTCGTCGAACCAGAACGTCGACATCGCGGTGAGCACACGGCCCTTGTCGGGGACGGTCTCACCGAGCACCACGTCGAACACGCTGAGCCGGTCGGACGCGACGAACAGCAGGAGGCCATCGCCGGCGTCGTAGATGTCGCGGACCTTGCCGCTGTAGATGTGCTCGAGGTCAGTCACAGGATGGGCTCCGGTTGGTAGGCGGCGTCGTCGGGATGCAGCGGACACGACCTCGTCGATGCGCCGGGCGATGGC
>JBBSGQ010000286.1:0-5128 GCA_038253965.1 Acidimicrobiales bacterium
CACGTTGGCGCTGCAGGCCGCACATCGACCGACCCAGAAGAAGTTGCTCCGCCTGGTGCACAGCCGACCGGTCGGTGTCCTGACCCATCCGCTGGTGGCGTGGTCGCTGTTCGGCGGGACGCTGTTCGCGCTCTACCTCACGCCGTTGCTCGGGTGGTCGCTCCGCAACGACATCTTGCACGTGACCATCCATCTCCACTTCCTGCTGGCCGGTTCGCTCTTCTTCTGGCCGGCGATCGGGCTCGACCCGATGCGGCGACGGCTGTCGCACCCTGCCCGTCTGCTCTACGTCCTCTTGGCGGTGCCGTTCCATGCCTTCCTCGGCCTCGCTGTGCTGTCGTCGAAGAAGGTCATCGGAGGCGAGGTGTACAGCGCGATCCACCGCCCATGGGGTGCCAGCCCGCTCGCCGACCAGCGCGTCGGAGCAGCGATCCTCTGGGCGGTGGGTGATCTGTTCGGTCTGGTGGCAGGAGCCGTCGTGGTGGTGCAGTGGATCCACCAGGACGAACGCCGCCAGGCCCGCGAGGACCAGCGGCTCGATGCCGAGGCTGCGCACGCGTCGTGACCGCACGAGGCGCGTTCGATCAGGTGAGCAGGCGCTCGCGGAACAGGTCGAGCACCTTGTGGAGCGCGTCCTGGGTCGGATGGCCCGGTTCGTCGACCAGATCCTCGGTCAGCACGGAGTGGGCTGCATGCCTGATGCCGTGGGGATTGCCTTTCGACGAGTCGATCTCCACCGCCACGAACGCGTCGCCCAGCTCGGCTCGTAGCCGGTCGAACCGTTCCTCTGGTACCCGCCAGTCTTCGGTGAAGCGCAGGCCGAGCACGCAGATGCCGTCGGCGACGCAGCGCTCCTTCACGCGTGCCAGATCCGAGTCGGAGATGCCGAGATCGGCCTTGCGTTCCTTGCCGATGGTGAACGGCAGCGACGGTTGGGACAGCACCGGGGCGAGCACCGTGTCGTCGACCATCATGGCCAAGGCGAAGCCACCGGTGAAGCACATGCCGACGACCCCGACGCCGGGCCCGCCGCACTCGGCGTGCTCGTGGCGGGCGAGGGCGCGCAACCACTCGGTGACGGGCGAGGCGCGTCGTACAGCCAGCGTGGCGAACTCGCGAGAGACGCAACCGAACGCAAAGGACTGGAGCGCGTAGGGAACGCTGACCTCTTGGCCCGGCGTTCCGAACAGGGAAGGAAGGATCGCGGTGCAGCCGAGGTCGGCGACCCGCCGGGCGAAGGCGAGGACGTTCGGGGTGATCCCCGGGATCTCGGCGATCACCACCACTGCCGGCCCATGGCCGCGGCGATACACGTCGCGGGTCTTGCCCAGGGCGGTGAACCTGTCCTGCACGAATCCGTCGAGTTGGTCGGCTCGATCGCTCATCGGGTGCTCGGTCATGGCCGGCGACCCTAATGGTCCGGCCCGGTCCCGCCCTCGAGTCGGCTGAGGAGCAGGTCGGTGGCCTCATCCGCAGGTGCAGGCGGCGCGATGACGTACCCCTGCACGGAGTCGCAGCCGAGGTCCCGCAAGGCTGCGAGCTGGTGCTCGGTCTCCACGCCCTCGGCGATCGCCTCGAGCTCGAGGGCATGAGCCAGGTTGATCACCGCTTGCACGATGGCCGTGTCCTCACGCTCGCGACCGACCCCTTCCACGAATGACTGGTCGATCTTGAGTGCGTGGACGGGGAATCGACGCAGAAAGGTCAGCGACGCATAGGCAGTCCCGAAGTCGTCGACGGCCACCCGGGCCCCGAGGCGGGCGAGCTCTGCGAGCACCCTGGCGGTACCGGGCGTGTCGGCCATGAGGACACCTTCGGCGATCTCGATCATGAACGACGACGGGCTGACACCGGCGGTCTCGGCGGCGAGACGGAACGCCTCCACCATCCCCGGTTCGGCCAGCTGGCGACTGGACAGGTTGATGTGCATGCTCAGCGCCCGCAACCGGGGGTCGAGTCCGCCCCACCGTGTGAGCTGCCGGCACGCTTCGCCGAACACCCACGCACCTATCGGCACGATCAGGCCGCTCTCCTCGGCCGCGGCCAGGAACTCCGACGGATGGACGATGCCCCGCCGTGGATGGCGCCACCGGAGGAGGGCCTCGACGCCCCTGAGCGGTCCGTTCAACGACACGATCGGCTGGTAGTGGAGGCGCAGCTCGCCGGACTCCAGCGCCCGGCCGAGCTCCTCGATCAGCTGGGCGCCAGTTGCAGCCTCGTCGCGGTGACGTTCCTGGAACAGCTCACGACGGGCACGTCCGTTGGCCTTCGCCCGGTACATGGCCATGTCCGCGTCCCGGAGCAAGGCCTCTGGGTTGTCGAGATTGTCAGTGGACAGCGCGATGCCGATGCTCACAGTCACCATGACCTCGGTTCCCTCGATCCGGATCGGTCGAGCTTCGACCGCTTGGGCCACTCGGTCGGCCAGGTGCAGTGCCTGTTCGGCGTCATCCACCTCCTCGGCCAGCACCACGAACTCGTCACCACCGAATCGGGCCACGGTGTCGCTCGGCCGTAGCACCGCCTGGATGCGGTGCGCGACCTCGACCAGCAGAGCATCGCCCTGGTCGTGGCCGTACACGTCGTTGACCGCCTTGAACCGATCGAGATCGCAGAAGAACACCGCCAGCCTTCTGTTGCTCCGCTTGTTGCGGGCCAGGGCGAGCTCCAACCGGTCGAGCATCGCCGACCGGTTCGACACGCCGGTCAGAGGATCATGGGTGGCCTGGAAGCCGAGAAGCGCCTCGTCCTGGGCTCGCTCGATGGCGACCGCGGCGAGCACTGCACACGATTCGAGCCACGCCGCGTCGAGCTGATCGGTGGCATGCGGCTCTGCGCCCTGCACCAGGAGCACGCCCAATGCCCTCGCGGTCCGCGACGAGATGATGGGCGACGCAGTGATCGATCGCGCGCCCATGCGATCTGCGGCGGCGCGGGCTTCCGGGAAACGGGAATCGCGCAAGACGTCGGGCACGACGACGACCTCCCCGTCACGAACTGCTTGGCCAGCAGGGTTGGCCGAGACGACCACCACACCGTCGAGCATCCGTTGCCGAGCCGAGTCAAGGCTCGGAGCGGCTGCCAGCGTGAGGCTGCGGCCATCTTCAGCCAGCACGAACACCGCTGCGGCCGTGCCATCGGAGCGCACCTCGAGCAGCCGGGCGACAGCCTCGAGGGTCTCGGTCAGCGGCGCACCACGGGCGATCAGCTCGAAGACCCTGGCCTGACCGCTTGCCAGTAGGCCGACGCTGCGCCGGCGGAGCGCGCCGAGGAAGGCTTCTCCGACCAGGCGGACCATCGACAGGATCTGCTCCTCGGCCGCCGAGGGCACGCGGTCCTTCCAGACGATCCCCGCGAGGCCGGCCAGATCCGGGCCTCCTCCGAGCCGGACCCAGAGGAACGCCCGGTTCCCCCCGGACGTGTAGGCCTCTCGCTCGGCCTTGGCTGCTGCTGGGAGATCGTCGAGGGACCGCACCAGGACATACGGAGTGCGCTCGAACTGCCTGGCGGTCCAGGCGAACGCAGTCATGGACCCTGCGTCGGCGCTGGCCTGGCGGGGCCGAACGCCCGGACGTCTCCACTCGTGGCTGAGCCGCAAGGTGACGCGGTCGGCGGCGAGCTCGCTGATGAAGCCGACATCTGCATCGAACAACCTCGCGATCTCGCCCAGCGCGCCGGTGATCGTGTCATCGACCAGCTCGGGAGGACAGTCGATCAGCCGCGTGGAGATCGACGCTGCGAGAGCCTCGAACTCGACCTGAGCCGCCAGGGTCCGTTCAGCCCGACGCTCGGCTGTGATGTCGGTCAAGGACGTGACCGCATGCAACCGCGCATCGCCCGCGACGACCAGAGGTCGTGCGTTCACCCGGAGCCATCGGGTGCGATGGTCTGGACCTTCGAGGCCCAGCACCTGATCGACGACGGGTCTCCCGGTGCGCAGCGTGACGAGCGCCGGCAGGTTCGGTGCGCCGAGAGGCGAGCCGTCGGAGAGGATCCAGCGTGTGCCGGGCATCCGGCCGTCGGTGCGCAGCAGTTCCCGTTGATCAGCTCCCAAGATCTCCGTGGCGCTGCGGTTGCAGCCGTACACGCGGCCTGCGGGGTCCTGGATCAAGATGCCCTCAGGCAGGCTCTCGACGACAGTGCGGTACCGCTCCTCGCTCTCCCGCAAGGCTTCTTCCATACGGATCTGGTCAGTGATGTCGCGGACGATGCAAAGCACTTCGTCGCGATCTGCACGCACGAACCGGGCCTCGTAGCGACGAGTACGATCCTCATCGACAACCGGGAAGACGCGCATCTGCACCTCGCCGATCGCCAGCTCCGTGACTGTCGATGACCGGAAAGCCTCGAGCACGCCGGACGCGATCAACGCGTCAGCGCCCGCACCTGCCTCGCGCTCCCCCTCACCAGCCACCCGGCGGCCGGCGGGCTCACTCAACAGTCGCCCCTGCTCATCCAGGCGATAGAGCCTGTCGGGGACCATGTCGAGCAATTTGCGGGCCGTGTTGTCACTGCGGATGCGAGCGTTCCCGGCTGGCCCGAGCTCGAGGAGCCGGGACACGCCGTCCGAGAGCAGTTCCACAACCCCGAACTGCCAAGGCGTGAAAGGCTCCGACCTGGCCTCGGCGGCGACGAAGGCGAGCACCCCGACGATGCGGCCGGCCATCCAGACCGGCGTGCCCACGATCGCACCAGAACCGAGGGGCAGATCCGCCGGATCGCCTCCCCGGCTGTCGAGTCGGGCAACAGTGGCCTGACGCTCGAGGATGGCGACGATTCGGGCGTCGGTTGCCAGGTCGTCTCCCACGTCGAGGCCATCAACAGTGCTCAACGCTCCAACCGTGATCCGGAACCTCACCCGCCCGCCGTCGACCCGCCCGACGAGGCCTGCGTCGAGACCGAGCATCGTGAGTCCCAGGGAGAGGTACTCCCGCAGTTGCTCCTCGTGATCAGAGCTCGGCGTGGTCACCAGCCGATGGATCGCCGCCACGTCGCCCGCCGCGTCCGGCGCGGCTCCTCGCCCGCCCGCTCCGATCAGCGGCGGAGATGCGCCACGGGAGGGGTCTGGCCCCGGGGGATCGCCGGTCTGCATCTGCTTGTCCGCCGTCTCTCGTCCTCCGTCGCCACC
>JBBSGQ010000287.1:0-5024 GCA_038253965.1 Acidimicrobiales bacterium
AGCCGAGTTCCCGACCGTGATAGGTGACGTCGCAGTTCGCGCCGGCAAATACGCCTCCGTCTCCGTACGACAACGTGACGGTCTGATCAAAGCGGGTCGCGTTGTACGCGATCCACGGGGCGACGGTGAGCCCCGCAGCAAGGACGGCAACGCCCGCCAGCTGGAGGCGGCGCGACCGCTCCAGGCGGGGGATCCTCAATGCGGCGGGGATCAGCATCATCGGCACGAGGAGAAGGAGCTCGCTTCGGGCAAGCGCCGCCAGACCGCACATCAAACCGGCAAGAGCCGCCGCGGCCATGGTTCGGCCGCTGATCATCCGGTAGGTCCAGTACGTCGTGGCCGCCACGCCGAGCGTGGCGAACGTCTCTGACATGATGAGCCCGTCATTGACCCAGAGGTTCGGGTAGACGGCCGCCAGCCCAGCGGCGATCAGACCTGCGCGCGGACCGAGGATCTCTCGGCCGAGAAGTCCGGCGAGGACGACAACCGCCACTCCTCCCAGGGCAACGGTGAATCGCATGGCGAGTGATGTGGTGTCAGCCGACCAGCCGGCCCGCTTCGCGATCCATGCCGCGGGAGCGAGCGCCAGGTTGGTCAGCGGTGGGTGCTGCGCTTGCTCATGGGCCAGTCCGAACACCTCCGGGAATTTGAACCCGTCTCCGTTGACGAGCGCCTCTGCACCGTTGCGGTAGTACAACTCATCCCAGCTGTTGCGCGTCCCCTTCGCGTTGAATGTGCTCGGAGTGTCCTGATGGCGGGTAACGGTGAGGATGTACGTGACGCGCCAGCTCAGAGCGATCGCCGCGATTATGAGCAGGCTCAACGCGAACCCTCGGCGGCTCATACGCCGGGAGCCTAAGGCTCCGCCAGCAGGAGAACCAAAGGCCCGTACACACCGGTTCCTGCCAGTCCCCGGCTTCATGCAGATGTTTCAGCTGCTCGGAACAGCCCCAGGCGTCATGTCCCGGCTCACCAGAGGAACGGCCCCTCAACACGGTTGACACGCCTTGGCGAAATGAAGATGTGTCGGACGGTCAGCTCTCGGTGCTATCGGCGGAGCCGTTCGAAGCTCTGTTCTTCTTCGTCGAGCTCGGCCAGGGTCAGCTTGGCGATCTCGATCTCATGAGCCAGTTCGGCCGGGTACTTGTGGCATTCGGCGATGTACTCGGCCCCTTCGCCTCGCGGGCTTCGGTGTAGAGGTCTCCGAGGCGGTCGGTGCTCAACGAGTTGACGGGTTCGGCTCGTAGGACGATCACTTCGCCGTCGCCGCGATTGGCGAGTTGACTCACGCGGTCAGTCAGTTCGGCCAAGGTCGGCGTGTCGGGTACCGCCCAGCTCCCGGGACCGAGTTGGACGGCTCCAGCTCGTCGAAGCTCTCGCCAGACCGCGACGCGATGACGGGATGGCTCGGTGGCTGAATCCCTTTGACCACAAGGAGTTCTACGGTGGGCCACCCGGGACTCGAACCCGGAACCGGCGGATTAAAAGACCGGGGACAACCGTCCCTCTGGTACCCCGCCGTACCCGTGCGGTCGAGAACCCGCAAGTCGACGTGGCCGGAGGTACGGTGACGCGATTGGCGTACGGGATGACGGCGAGATAGCGCTCTGGCAGATTCAGACGACGGTCGCGTGGGCCACGCGGCCTGATCGGGATGCGTGCCTGTCGAACTGGTGGGACGAATTGGGTCCACCCACGACGCCGCACCCGCGCTGGTATGTCGTCGACGCCATCGAGGCCGGCGGCTTGCAGTTGGTTGTGCGGAGCGGACAACCAGCGATCCCCGGGGCGGGTCCACCGTCGATGCTCGAGAGGTCGTGGTACCCGGGCGGCATCACGCCAGAGGTCCTCCCGTCCATTCTGAGTGTGCTGACCGAATCTGTCGTCTCCCGCACGCTCGCGATCGACGGCGCGACCGGAGAGGCCTCGCCGAGGTGGCCGCCGTCTTCGCCGCTTTCGTTCCCTCCGATGAGCGAGGCGTCGCCTTCGAACGAGCATGGGAATGGCTCGATCGAGTTGCCGACCGATTGGGCACTCCACCCTCCGCGCCAACCGAGGAACACACCGTGCCCAGGCCGCCGTCGGCGGACATTGAGGCGCTACTGGTGCCGTTCACTCCCATGCTGGCCGATCATGCGGCGATGGTCGGGCCCATGGCGGACATCGCGCCCTCCGAAGCGCGTGATCGGATCGTGGCGCGCGTCGCCCATTACACCGCGTTACTGGCTGAGCTGTGCCCAGGCGATCTTCGGCGCGAAGCAGCGTTGGTTCGAGCGTTGCAGGAGGCCGATCAGGTCACCGGTGGCCACGGCCACACGTGACCGGGTGAGCAGCCGCGACCTTCAGCCGGAGACCATGTGTCACCAGGTCGCAGTATCTCGACGGTGACAGGCGACCCGGAACGCTCGGCCGCTTCGGCGACCCGCTCGGGGAACAGATCGAATCCCGCGTGCTCGCGGGGTTGCTCGTCGAGGCGAGGACCGAGCCCGAGCTCCCAGAACCACGGCGCGCCGCCGTCGGCGTACGGTACGACGACCGACGCCCCGAAGGCCTCAGCGGTGGCGAGCGCGCCGACCGGATCGTTCATCAGCGCATCACACGCTTCCCACCGCTCGGGTGGCACGAAGAGGGCGTAGCGACCGACCGATGACCTCAGCAGTTGGGCCGGCGACGTCTCCCAGCCGCGGTACCCGCTGAAAACGATGTCGACCGGTCCATGTCGGGAACACTCGGCACCCGCGACATCGATCATCGACCCACGGCGATCGTTGCCTCCATCGGCGATCGTCGCCACCCGCCCCCACGGCCCGGTGACCACGTACGTGTTGCCGGCGACGACCACGTCTGGGTGCAGCACTCGCTCGCTGGCCGGTTGCTCGCCGAGGAACGGCAGGACGTGTACGACCAGGTCGCCGAACTTCTCGGTCGAGCCCCATGGCCGCGCTCGCACATCGACGAAACCCACCTCGCGAACCCGGCGTTCGAGGTCGGGGGCCAGGATGGTCTCGGTCTCGACGAGCGGCACCACGATCGGGGTGTCGAGGGGAAGCCGCAAAAGTGTTCCCGGATCGAAGTGGTCGGGATGAGCGTGGGTCAGCAACACCGCGCCGACCGGCTCGAGCTCACGCACGGTCACCGGTTGATAGCTGTCTGGGTAGCGGCGCGAACGGGCGGGCATGAACGGATCGATGAGCAACGACGTCTCGTCACCGGAGACCATCACACCTGCGTGCCCGACGGCGGTGATACCGGCGGAGCGTGGTGGCATGGGATCGGGTTCGACATCCGAGAGGTAGCCGTACTCTTCCAGACCGCGGAACAAGGCGCCCGCCGCGGGATCGCTGGTCGCGCCGAGATCGGCACCCTTCCCCGACAGGCCGGCGAGCAACTCGTGGATGGCCGGCCATCGGGACGAAGAAAGGTCGGCACCGAGGGACGCACCGGTGTCGTCGCCGAGGCACAACCGCGCCGGCGTGGTTGCGTCGGGGTCCGGTGCGAGGACGTCGGGCCGGATGCACCAACCCGTCCCGTCCAGCGTTCGTTCGGCGAGCTCGCTGAATGCCTCGCCCAAGGTGCCGGCATCCAGTGCGGCACGAACTTCGGGCCCGGTCGGGTCCGCGCCGTCGACGAGCAACTGCATCGCTTCCGACCACAACTCGCGCAGGTAGTCCTCCAGCCGTGACCCGATCGGACCACCGAACGGCGTCGTGTCTTGCCACTCGACCCGAAGGCTGATGTCGTCGCGCAACCAACGCATGCCGCCCATCAAGCGGGGGTGCGGGCGGTGGCAGCGAGCTCGGCATGAGAGGGCCGAAGCCACAGCGCCCGAGTAGCGAGGAGCGCGTCGATGACTCCGCGCAACTCGTCGTGCAACCGCCCGCGCCGCGTGGCGTCCGCGTCGGCGAACTGGCGAGCGGCGTCGATCAACCCGTCGATGTACTCATCGACGGGCTTTGGCGACCGTTCTGGTCTGAGCACCTCGACGGCCGCACTGGTAGCCATGACATCTCCGGCCAAGGTGTGCACGATCTGCGCGCCCTCGAACGGCTCGAACCACACGTGGTCGGCGAACATGAGCGTGAACCGTTCGGGCGACCCGGGCTCGGGCAACGCCATCCGCCATCCGAACGGGCGGCCCTCGTAGTGGTCGCCGTAGACGACGGCGTACTCCTCGTACCCGGGCCATTGCTGATCGGGATAGAGACGAGTGCCGTGGTAACGATCGCGCAATTCGAGCGAGAACTCCTCGAGCAGGCGGGCAGCCTCGTCCTGTGACAGCCCACGCGTGTTGCGCCACCCCGTCAACGAGATGGGGAAGGCGATGTCGGAGGAATCTGCCGACTTCGGCGGCGCTTCGATGCCGAACCGAGCGGGCTCGTCGCCGTACTCGGTGCGCAAGTCGAGCCCGAACGGGTGCACATCGAAGGTGTTGCGCGGGTGGCGCAGGCTCGGCTCCGCATCGAGCAGGAACCCCAACGTGTCGCGGGCCTGTACCTCGGTCTCTTCCGGGAAACCGACGATCGAGAACACGTGGGTAGCGATGCCGGCGTCGACGCAGTTGCGAAGCACCTCATGCGCCACCGGGACCTGGATTCCCTTGTCCATGTGATCGAGCATGGCCTGGTTGCCCGACTCGAGGCCGAAGAACAGCTTGCGCATACCCATGTCGTGAATGCGGCGGCAGGCCTCAGGCGTGAAGCCCTGCTCGAAGCGCGCGTACCCGACGAATCGCGGTTCGAGATCGGGATACGCATCGAGCGCGTCGGCCAGCCGGAGCAGCAACTTCGGCGACAGCGTCTCGTCCGTGATCTCGAAATGGCGCGCGCCATGTCGCTCGTGGAGCGTGGCGACATCCTTCGCGATCTGCACGGGATCGCGCACGCGGTAGGGCTTGGTCGCGATGCGATTGATGTAGGGGATGTCGCAGAACTTGCAGCGGTTGAAGTAACAGCCCTTGCCGGTGACGATGGGAAGGACCGGCACCGGATTCAGGTAGAGATCGAGCGGCAAGCCGGCGAAGTCCG